>NZ_JAHHPS010000383.1:0-1031 GCF_024606275.1 Endozoicomonas sp. SESOKO4
GGCAGGCTCTTTCAATAGCTTCCTTTATTCTGACTCTGCTGATGGTAACGGAGGCCCTCAACAATCTCTGCATTCTTTGGATTTAAATTGTTTCGTCTCTCCCTGTCATGGCGTTTGCCAATTCCGACCATCATCCGATAGCAGTGAGACCACTGAATGGCCGATAAATTTCGCAGAACATTCAACAGGCCACACAGCAACAACGCCTGAACAAAGCTCATGCCCACATTTGTACAATGGACACTGCTCAGAGTGCACAGGTCATTTGACCAACATGGATGTTCTACCCATGGATGGCAATGCCCGCCCCGCTGTCCCCACGGACACTGACGCACCAGTGGAGTGCGATCCCTGTCCTATTTGTCTGGTTCACTTCCATGGTCGTGATGAAGCGCCTCTGGTCGTCAAAACCCAATGTTGTGGCAAGCACTTCGATCTGGACTGTATTTCGAAGTGTTTTGTCGAACAGCCCGTCGGCTCTCGCCGTTGTGCAGTGTGTCGCCAAGACCCAATGCCTATGGTGAATGTGAACACCGATGAGTCTCACCCGGATGAGTTTTTCCCCGATCGGGCGTTTTATCTTGCTTGTCTTGAGGGAGATTTGGATCAGGTGGAAATGTCACTGGCAGACGGCGTCAATGTCGATGCCGTTATTGTCATTATGGATGATGATTCCACTGCCTTGATGTTGGCAGCTGGTGGCGGGCACAAAGATATCGTCAAACGCTTGATCAACGCCGGGGCAAATATCAACGCTGCCTGTTCGAGTGGTACCACCGCACTGTTCGTGGCTGCCCAGGCAAATAACACCGACTGCGTGAAAATCCTGATCGAAGCCAAGGCGGATCTCAACGCTGCCCGTTCTATTGGCGCCACCCCGCTGTACATCGCTGCCCAGGAAAATAACACCGACTGCGTGAAACTCCTGATCGAAGCCAAGGCGGATCTCAACACCCGGACTAAGAATGGCGCCACCCCGCTGTTCATCGCTGCCCAGGAAAATAACACCGACTGCGTGAAACTTCTGATCG
>NZ_JAHHPS010000384.1:0-2858 GCF_024606275.1 Endozoicomonas sp. SESOKO4
TTGTCCATCACTGTGGTAAATAATGGCGTGCAAATAATCTTCCGTGGTCATCAGCCTGATGGTTGCAAACGAATCGGGTGTTCGGGAAGAAAAATCAATCCTGTCGTCAATTATAAAAGCACTATCGATCTGTCCATTGTCAGTGGCGAAACGGCGAATAGAAAGTGTCTCTTCCTCAGGGCTGAATACGGCAACGTAGATCTGGTCTTTTTGTATCAGGATGTCCTGCTGGTTGTTAACTGTGACAATGTGGTTGATAGTTATTATCGCTTTGCCATTGTTGCCAAAAGAGGCGACGGGTTTTAGCTGTTGACTGTCGTATTGTCGGATAAACAGAGGATAGGGCGTATCTTCATACCTTTTGCCGGTTACATATAGGCTTACGCCATCTGGGGAGAGCTTTAGATTAAGTCCTTGTTCTTTATCATACAGGTCACTGTTTTCAGGAAAAAAGAGCCGTCGCTGGTGGTAACGGCCAACAAATAGGCTGTTATCTAGAGTACCTGTTAAATACATGACGCCTTGATGATAAGCGGTATCATTAATTTGCGCATTTTCAGGGAATACCTTATTACGTGCGATCAATTGTGCCGGATATTTCTGGGCGGCACTTAAAGGGAACTCAAACAGGGTTGTTTTTCCTGAAGGTGTCGTTGCAACAAGGTTAAGTTGAGAGCCTGTGGTTTCGTGAATCACCTGTCCTGTCAGAGACTGGTAAGAATCCAGTATGCTGGAGTGGTCAGCAGAGGTGGTGTAAGTCACAATGCCGCAACGACCAAATTGTTTATCCAGTTCAGAACCTTTATAGCGTGCCAGAATAACATCCTTGGAAGGCGACTCAGGCTGAATGACGACGTATATCTGCTGGTTTTCCGCGTCATAGGTTTGAAAGAGAGGCTTGCCTTTTGGTGGTGGGCAGTTTGACAGATCAAGTGAATCGGTTGTGGGGAATGTACTGTCAGACGGGGATGTATACGACGATGAATATTTAGTTCGTGGTGTGTTTGTTGGAGATGATATTTCAAAGGCTGATGAAGTGTTTGATGGTGACTCCAAATTTTCTAAGGCTCTGATGGCAGCAGCCGTGGTCAATTCGCTGGTTGAAGGCTGTGCTGATGACGCTGGGACAGCGGATGAAGTTTCTGGCGGTGGCTCTGAACGGGTTGAAATGTCGGTCACAGAAGCGGTGGTCAATGCGCTGGTTGATGGCTGTGCTGATGACGCTGGGACAGCGGATGAAGTTTCTGACGGTGGCTCTGAACGGGTTGAAATGTCGGTCACAGAAGCGGTGGTCAATTCACTGGTCGAAGGCTGCGCTGATGACGTTGGAATAGCTGGTGAAGCTTCTGTTGGCGATTCCGAAGTGGGTGAGGTACGAACTACAGAAACAGTGGTCAATTCACTGGATGGTGGCTTTGCCGATGACGATGGTATAGCTGATGAAGCTTCTGTTAGTGATTCCGAACCTGAAGTAAGAGCTACAGAAGCCGCGCTCAACTCGCTGGTTGATGACCCTAGAGAGGTCGATGATAGAGCAGATGATGTTGCTGATGGTGACTGCGAACTGAGCAAAGCAGTGGGAACAGAAGTGGTCATCAATTCGTCGGCTGATGGCTGTGTAGGCGACGATGGAATGTCGATCTTATAAATTCTCAGACGTTGGTCATCCCCCCCTGTTGCCAGCCATTTGCCGCTGTGGCTGTACTTAACGCTTCGGATATTGGCTTTCGAATCGGCCAGGATGTACTGGGGCTTAAATGAATTCCTGACTTCATAAATTCTGACCTTATCATCAAACCCCCCGGCTGCCAGCTGAGTGTCGTCGTGGTTGTAGTCGATACACAGAATTGAGCTTTTTGCATCCTGCAGGACGTGCAGAGGGGAGGTCGGATTCGTCCCGTTATAAATCCAAACCTTATCATCATTCCCACCGACCGCTATCTGGGTGCTGTTGTGGTTGTAGACAACGACCCATATATGACCTTTTGGATCGGACAGAGTTTGCAGGGGCGAAGTCGGGATTTTCCCGTTATAAATCCTGACCTTCGCATCATTCCCCACGGTGGCCAGCCTGGTGCCGTCATGGTTGTAGTCGAGGCTCCGTACCTCGTATGGCAGGGCCAGGGTGTACAGGGGAGTGGTCGGATTCGTCCCGTTATAAGTTCTGACTTTTCTATCACGTCCCCCGGTCGCCAGCTGGGTGTCATTGTGATTGTACCTAACGATCCACACCCAGCTTTTACTATCGTGCATAACGTGCTCCAGAGCGTAACCATTCAGCACGTTGTAAAACCAGACCTTTCCTTCATCTCCCCCGACAGCCAACCGGCTGCCATCGTGATTGTAGTCAAGGGTCCTTACAAAGTCTTTCGGTTCGTTCAGGGAGTATAAGAGTTCGAGATCCCCCGAAGCATCTATGCCAAAGATTTGTACAGCCCCTGAATATGGACACTTGCTATCGTATACGTATGAGCCGGAACTTATTGCCACCGCTATGTGCTCATCGTTCCTGTTCCATGAAATACTATAAACCCTATGAGGCGGACAATGTCTTGTCAGACTAATGCCCGCAGGTGTTGGAGCAGTATGTGTCGGCAACCTGTTTGGATCTATTTCAATGTCATGGATCAATTGAAGAGGTGTTCTTATGCCGCAGTCAAATGCCCCTCGTGTGCAATCAATTCCGTCCGGTAATCTTGGTGGCTCGAAGAAAGCTTTTGGAAAAGGTAAGTAGCCATAACGCCCGTTCCAGACATTACGATTGAAAGAGGTGGCGTTTGCGGCACCACCGGGGTCTGCAAACTCATTCAGGACGGTGGGGAACTGGTTATTTGCCTGTTTGGTACCATTTATTCGGA
>NZ_JAHHPS010000385.1:0-1523 GCF_024606275.1 Endozoicomonas sp. SESOKO4
TTGTCCATCACTGTGGTAAATAATGGCGTGCAAATAATCTTCCGTGGTCATCAGCTTGACGGTTGCAAACGAATCAGGTGTTCGGGAAGAAAAATCAATCTTGTCGTCAATCATAAAAGCACTATCCATCTGTCCATTGTCAGTGGCGAAACGGCGAATAAACAACACCTCTTCCTCAGGACTGAATAGGGCAAAGTAGATCTGGTCTTTTTGTATCAGAATGTCCTGCTGACTCTTGACCGTATCAATATCGTTGATAGTTATTATCGTTTTGCCACTGTTGCCAAAAGAGGTGGCGGGTTTTAGCTGTTGACTGTCGTACTGTCGGATAAACAGAGGATAGGGCGTGTCGTCTTCACTTTTGCCTGTTACATAAAGGCTTTCGCCATCTGGGGAAAGCCTTAAATGAAGTCCTTGTTCTTTATCATACGGGCCACTGTCTTCAGGAAAAAAGAGCCGACGCTGCTGGTAACGGCCAACAAATAGTCTGTTATCGAGGGTTCCTGTTAAATACATGAAGCCATTATGATAAGCAGTATCATTAATTTGCACACTTTCAGGGAAGACCTTGTCACGCACGATCAATTGTGCCGGATATTTCTGGGTGGCATTTAAAGGGAACTCGAACAGAGTTGTTTTTCCTGAAGGTGTTGTTGCAACAAGGTTAAGTTGAGAGCCAGTGGCTTCGTGAGTCACCTGTCCTGTCAGAGACTGGTAGGAGTCCAGTATTATGGAGTGGTCGGCAGAGGTGGTGTAAGTCACAATGCCGCAACGACCAAATGGTTTATCCAGTTCGGAACCTTTATAGCGCGCCAGAACGATCCCTTTGGAAGACGACTCAGGCTGAATGACGACGTATATCCGCTGGTTTTCCGGGTCATAGGTTTGAAAGAGCGGTGTGCCTTCTGGTGGCTGGCAGTTGTCTGACAGGCTGAGTGTATCGGTTGTGGGGGATGTACTGTCAGACAAGGCACTGGATGCAGTTGCCGTGGTCAATTCAGTGGTGAGCGGCTGTGCCGATGGGGATGATGTTGCCGATGTTGTGTCTGATGCTGGCTCCGAATCAGTTAAGGCTCTGATGGCAGCAGCCGTGGTCAATTCAGTGGTGAGCGACTTTCCAGATGACAATTTTTCAGATGACAACTTTTCAGATGACAATGTTATAGCCAACAGAGTTGTCGTGATGTCTTTTACCCCGCTGCAGTCAAATCCCCCTGGTGTGCAATCCATTCCGGCCAGTAATGTTTGCAGTTCAGAGAACACTTTAGGAAACGGTAAATAGCCATCCCGACCGTTCCAGACAGTACGAACGAAAGAGGTCGCGTTTTCGGCACCACCGGGGTCGGCAAACTCATTCAGGACGATGGGGAACAGGTTATTTGTTTGTTGGGTGCCATTGATTCGGGCAAGTTCACGGTAGGGAATGTTAACGGCTCTGACCATCGGCAGCTGTGTTGCATCACCGTCATTCCAGAGCGTGCTGTTCAAACCGTTTAAGCCTGATTTGAGATCACTTTTTGATA
>NZ_JAHHPS010000386.1:0-1243 GCF_024606275.1 Endozoicomonas sp. SESOKO4
GGCAATGTCATGAGTAACAGTGGTGCCGCAAAGAGTGAGTGCTTAATCATTCTACATTTTCATTCTGATGAATATTGCCTCTGTTGCCTACCTTGCCCCAGTCTCGTTCAGAGCGTTCACGCAGTCGATATTGCCCATCTCGGTTGCGATGGATATTGGGGTTGTGCCATCAGATGCTGCGGCGTTGAGATCCGCCCCGGCATTGATCAGGAGTTTCACGATGTCGGGATGGCCTTTCTGGGCTGCGATGAACAACGGGGTATTGCCACCCGTAGTCCGGGCATTGAGATTTGCCTTGGCTTCGATCAGGAGTTTCACGATGTCGGGATGGCCGTTCCGGGCTGCGATGAGCAGAGGATTGAGCCCATCTTTTTTGCAGGCGTTGAGATCTGCCTTGGCTTCGATCAGGAGTTCCAGAATCTCGGTATGACCATTCTGGGCTGCGACATACACTGAGGTAACGCCATCCGCAGTCCGGGCGTTGAGATCCGCCCCGGCTTCGATCAGGGCTTGCACAATGTCGGTATGGCCGTTGTTGGCTGCGATAAGCACTGAGGTGACACCACCCGTAGTCCTGGCGTTGAGATCTGCACTGGCTTCAATCAGGAGTTTCACGATGTCGGTATAGCCCTTCTGGGAAGCGATGAGCAGCGGTGTGACGCCATTCCTGGTGGGGGAGTTGAGGTCTGCCCCGGCTTTGATCAGGCGTTTCACGATGTCGGTATAGCCGTTCCGGGCTGCGATGAACAGTGGGGTGGAACCATCCAAAGTCCTGGCGGAATGCTTAGTGCGGTTATTGAGATCCGCCCCGGCTTCGATCAGGGCTTTCACAATGTCGGTATGGCCGTTGCGGGCTGCGATGAATAGTGGGGTGCCGTCATCCTCAACCCGCGCGTTGAGATCTGCCCTGGCGTCGATCAGGAGTTTCACGCAGTCGGTATTGCCCGTTTCGGCTGCGATGAACAACGGGGTGGCGCCATCCGCAGCCTGGGTGTTGAGATCTGCCTTGGCTTCAATCAGGAGTCTCAGGATGTCGGTATGGCCCATCTTGGCTGCGGTCGACAGCGAGGTGACGCCATCCATCGTTCGGGTGTTGAGATTCGCCCCGGCGTTGATCAGGCGTACGACGATGTCCTTGTGCCCCTTACCGGATGCCAATATCAGGGCGCTGAAACCATCATTCATGAGGGTATTGACATTGACTCCCTCTGCCAGTGACTTCTCCACCTGATCCAAATCCCCC
>NZ_JAHHPS010000387.1:0-1086 GCF_024606275.1 Endozoicomonas sp. SESOKO4
GGCATCAGGCTGTTGAGGTTGCAGAATCTCTTCATAAATTGTCGGGTGAGCACTATGCTTCGAGACTGGCTCACTTGTACTGTGAGATAGCTGAGGAAAAACTGCGTCATAATGATCGATCAGGAGCCCGTAAATTCATCAGAACCGCATTTTACAGGGATAAAAACTGCGTCAGAGCCAGTTTGATACTGGGTCGGATAGAAATGGAGGAAGGTCGTGACAGAGAGGCTACCAAGGTTCTTCAGAAGGTATCTACTCAGGATAACCGCTACGTTCCGCTGACTCTTGATATGCTGGAAACCGTTTGCCATCGCAGTCATCAACAGCGTGTTCTGGGCAGCTATCTGGCACGTTGCCTCAATGAGAAACCGGGCACGGCTGTTATCTTGGCCATGACGGCTCAGTTCATGAACAGTCGCGGTGACGTCTTCGCTATGGAATTTTTGACCAGTCAGCTTCGACGGCAACCCACTTTGAGAGGCTTGAATGCCCTGATCAATATCCAGTTGAATCATCCCACTGAACCCTCGCTGACCAGCATCAAACTGTTAAAAGAGGTGACAGACCAGATGTTGGTTTCAAAGCCGGTCTACCAGTGCTTAAGTTGTGGCTTTTCCGGTAAAGAAATGCATTGGCACTGTCCGGGTTGCCATGAGTGGGGAACACTGGCACCTGTTCAGGGTGTGGAAGGAGAGTAATATCCCTGATTGTTTGTTTTGCGGTATATCCTTGTCTAGACAAGATATCAGAGCCTTCTTATTAGAGCCTTCCAAATTTCAGGATGCAGTGTGGGAGGCAGGAAGAGAAGGATGACACACTGTGACCGACCAATGTGTTTTTAGACTTTCAGCAAATATTTCAGTTCAATATTTCGGTAATTATCCTATTAATTATCTCGATCGTGAATTGAAATAATTCTCATTTAGGCCTAGTATTCTGCTTGTTTTCAATCTGTTGTCGCCGCGTCATAAACTGCCTCAGGTTGCTCTTTTCACCACATCACCAGATGTATCAAAGCACTCTTTATCGGGCACTATCAGTTTCGGTAAAAGGGTTGGGAGATTGGGATGACGGTCACTTTGGGGG
>NZ_JAHHPS010000388.1:0-1052 GCF_024606275.1 Endozoicomonas sp. SESOKO4
CATAAACCCTGCCAAATGGGGGTAAGGCCGTTCGGGTTCAGTCAACATATTCGCATATAAGAAATGTGCTGGTAGCGGACTTGAGCCGACTAATTCCAATGCGGGTAGCGACTCCCCATATATTATGGTCACTAACAGAAGCAGTGATCGGGCTATTGAACAGATAGTTTTGTTTTTTTGTGAGCGTCTTGTAGACTCAGGCTTAAAAAAAATACACATCCACGAACCCATTCGCTATTGGAAATAATTCGTTATTTTCACGCCACCCGACATAAGGCTCAGGCTCTTGACTTGACCTCTGCCATTTGCACCGGAATGTATAGCGCCCTACTGACCCATTAAAAAATACCCCCACATCTATCAAGTAACTCTAGTTCCTGACAACCCTGATAAACATCAGGATTCACCTCTGATAATAAAGGGTCTCGCCTTCTTAATTGCTTTATTTCACTGCATGCCCGTTGCCTCCATTCTGCCATTGTGTGGTCAGCGATATCGATTTTGGCTTTTTTAAGGATGGTCACTATGTGCATAAGCTCCATTTCATCCCAATAGTCGTCCAGTAATGTCAGTATTTCGATGCTAAAAACTTCTGTCTGGTTGAGCTTTAACCATAAACGTCCAAACGCCTGCTTTTCTCTTTTGTTGTCTGGCGGCTTCATGCTTTGTGGTTCCGGTTCACCCTGACAGGCTTCAGGATCCCTGGATTGAATGTTGTCCAGGTATTGGGTCAGTGATTCTTTAATCTCATCGGAGCATTCTGTACCGGATGCTTCGATTCTTTCCCTGAGTTTGCTAAGCAAGGATTCAGGCAGCCTCTCTTTATGGTGGTTAAGGGATTTACAGACGATGGGGCTGATGACCATTTGCCTGTTGATCAGGGTAGCCAGGATATAAATGGGTAGAGGTTTGAAGGGTGCTGTTTCTTCAATGGCACCTTTTTCCCCGGGCTCTCTTTTTGCGACGAATCTGGCTTCGCATCTTTGGATGTATCCGGGTTCATCCGGTTTTAAACGCCTTTGCCATTGCTCTGCTGTCAAATAGTAGCGTTG
>NZ_JAHHPS010000389.1:0-2281 GCF_024606275.1 Endozoicomonas sp. SESOKO4
TGCGAATATGTTGACTGAACCCGAACGGCCTTACCCCCATTTGGCAGGGTTTATGCGATTCGCCCTCCCTTTGCCAGAGCTGCTGCCGAATAACAGTCCTCCCGCGTCTCTCGAATTGCCTGCGCTACCCATTCGGTCAATGAAGCAAACAAAACGCGCTGACCTTATGGCGATATCCCCTGAAGTCTTGGAGCACTCTTCCAATGCGCTAATCGTCATGGGAGCTGCCGGGGGAGGCAATGGCGATAAGACACCTGACGGAAACCACTGGAAACCCAACCCAGAGCCCCAGCCTGAACTTACCCCTGTTCTTTCCCTTATTCAAAAATGCCTGCAACAAAAAAGGCAACTGCTTCGAATGTTACGATTCAAACGACGATGTGCTTTTATTACGAGACAAGCAACACTGGCCCGGATTTTGTCAGACCGGATCATGGTGATTGAAGGGGATCTTCTGGATCTGGAAAGGTCGGATCCTGCTATGATGCATCCGGGACTGGTTCAGGCATGGTTGGCAGAGAATAGTGAGGAACTCAGTGTTTACCGTGAGATCGCTGCTGGCAAAAACTCTGGCCGACAGGCGGGTAGGAGTAAAAATAACCAACCCTGCAGAAGTACCAAAGCATCAACGACCGCGCCAACAAAACAGGCTGGCCAATCCGGCCAGACGCATGGGGCTGCTACCCACAATCAGGCAACCGGCTCAGCAGACGGCAGTGATCGAGGAGGTGGTGACCCACTGAAACCCCCGGCTGAGCAGGATACAGGAAATCCGGTTGTCATTTGCCCCAAGTGTAACAAAGCACTGAATCAACAAGAATTAAAGCTTATAGCCAATGAGACAACAGCTTCAGTGTTTTTATGCAACAAGTGCCTGCAAGGCACTCAGGGTAAAAAAAGAGCAAGACGAACCCGGGAAGAAACAGAGCCGGATGCATCAGAACCTGCTCAGAAAAAAAAGAAAGGCTCGGTTAGAAAGAGAATTAATTCGAAAGCAGTTGCTTCGGAGAAACCACCGGCCAAAAAAAGGAAACCAATAGACACTCAAGTCCCCGACGACCCATTGGAAAGTGTAAAAGAAAATATCCAATACGAATTAAGCGAGGAAGAGCTGGAAAAAGCTCAAACCCTGATGGCGGTATTCAAGAAAAAAAACATCACCGTAAAGCACTCTTTTTATAAACTGCTTGGCTATGTAGAGAGAAAGTTATTTAATGACTTCTTCGATAATGCGATCGTTTTTTTTTGGCACCTTCCTGAAACCTTCAAAAATACCGGTATGCTGACCGGCATGCTAAAGAATAAAAAAAAACATATCCGTGATTTTGCCGAACGTAACCAGGATGAACTTGCATATTTAGCAAGTTTGGATTTATTGACTTCCTTTTCGTCAATGAATAATGGCAAAGGTGTCCCTAAACATGAGGAAGTAAAAGCAATGCTGGACTGGCCGGAATGGAAAGATAAGGATGGCAAGTTCAGTATGGAGCTGTTTCGCTCTATCTCGTCCATGTACAACAGAAACGGCTTACCCAAACATGAGGAGGTGAAAGAGATGCTGAGCTGGCCGGAATGGAAAAACAAGGACGGTGAGTTCAGTGTGAAATTGTTCCGCTCCTTCTCGTCCATGAATCATGGCAAAGGCATGCTCAAACATGAGGAACTGAAAGAAGTGGTGGGCTGGCCGGAATGGAAAGACAGGGATGGTGAGTTCAATATGGAGCTACTCCGCGCCTTCTCGTCCATGAATCGTGGCAAAGGCATGCTCAAACATGAGAAAGTGAAAGAGGTGCTGAGCTGGCCGGAATGGAAAGGCAAAGATGGCGAGTTCAGTGCGGAGCTATTCCGCTCTTTCTCGTCCATGAATAACGGCCAGGGCATCCTCAGCCATGAGAAAGTGAAAGAGGTGCTGGGCTGGCCGGAATGGAAAAACAAGGATGGCGAATTCAGTATTGAGCTGCTCCGCTCCTTTTCGTCAATGTATCATAGCCGTGGGATGCTCAACCACAAGGAAGTGAAAGAGGTACTGGGCTGGCCGGAATGGAAAGACAAGAATGGCGTGTTCAGTTTTGATCTGTTCCGCGCTTTCTCTTCGATTAATCATAGTAAAGGAATGCCCAAACACGAGGACGTGAAAGAGGTACTGGGCTGGCCGGAATGGAAAGACAGTGATGGCGAGTTTAGTATTGAGCTGTTCCGCGCCTTCTCGTCCATGAATAATGGCCTGGGCATCCTCAACCATGAGGAAGTGCAAGACGTGCTGGGCTGGCCGGAATGGAAA
>NZ_JAHHPS010000390.1:0-4528 GCF_024606275.1 Endozoicomonas sp. SESOKO4
CTGACAGACCAGACCTGGAGAAGCATCTGGAAAGAGATCTGAAGGCGGGGCTGGTGGGGGTGGATATCATACTCTTTGGTATTCGTGATCGTCTCAAATTTATAGTCGAAGAATCTGATCAGCGAGCCAGAGAACGACAGGCACATTATCTTACCGCTATGGAGAAGGCGCTAAATATCCACCCTCATGTAAATCCTGCTGCCAAAGAAAAAGGAAAAATCTTCATAGCTAAACTGGCCGGTGATCTGCAGATAGGGTTTGCAGACGATGCCAATCTGTCCGACCAGCAGCATGCTCTAAGAAAGAAAATTCGGGAATTAATGGAAGAAGTAATCGAAACTTATGACGATGAAGGTGCCAAGAGAATCAGAAACAATCAAATTGCTGTTCAACTCAAGATTAAGGGCTATAAAAGTCATGCCGGTATAGACGAGCAGAACTGTCTAATTGAGGAAAAACTTGAACATCTGGATGTAGAAGTGCTTAAAGCGGGTCAGCCCGAGGTTGATGAGCGTATCGCAGCCATTGAAAATGAACTGGACAGGCAAATGGCTCGCCTGGGGCATAAGCCCCGATTCGCCCTTGATCGTGATGTCGCGATGGCCAGGCGAGCCATTAAAAAAGCTGAAAGTGAACTGGCGGGTGTTTATCACAGATTGAAGACTCTTCGTGGCAAAAACGTAGTATTGGCGTTGAACCGTGCTGATCTCCGACATATCTCGGATAAAGAAAAAACAGCTCTCAATCAAGGAATGAAAGATGTTCAGATCGGGTTGGGTCTGGCTGCAGTTGATGAGCAAACCCCTGAAGAGCGAATGAGGGACATCAAGCACTTCCTGCTGGAATGCAGTGCAGAAAAACGAGATGAAGTCCTTGAGGAAATCAGAACCAAATCAAATCTGAACATCCGGACTGGTGACCTCGGATTGAAGGAAGAATCTGATTACTTTATTGCCATTGCAGCCTACGCAAATTCTGATGTTCAGAACCAATCCGATGAAGCATTGGGTGAAGTGATTTTAACCTGGAAAAAGTACACTCAGATCGCACAATTCTTGCGTGAGCACGACAGGAAGAGTATGGAAGTGACCCTTGCAAGGCTTGAAGAGAGAAATTTACAAGAGAATCTGGATCGAAAAAAACAGGAAGTTATCGATTTTGAAGACTACGATAAGCAGGCTAAAACCGTATATGAAAACGAAATGGTCAGGCTGAATTTGGCCCTGGAGCAAACAAGTGATGCTGTATCAAAAGCAGAAGTCGCTCTGACGGAATTTCAAAACGTGGCTCTTGACGCCACTGAAGAAGCCGTGGGTCTTAAACCAGACGCCAATGACACCCACGAACAACGGCTTAATGCCCTGAGAAACAAACAGCTACAATTGGGCGGGAATGATGGTTTTGGCGGCAGGATCCGAAAACTGATTCAGGAACAGGTTCATCTGCAAGATGAGATTAAAAGCAGGAAAGCATACATTGAGAGAATGAAGATAGTCCTGAAGGCTGCAGAGGAAGCCATCCAAAGTGACGGCGGTCCCTTCCAATACACGCCGAAACAGGCAAAAGTTCTGAACGCTATCCAAAAATTCACACAGCAGCACCCTCTTAAAAAGCAAGCCCTGGACGCTGCAATTGGACTGACAGTAGTTGCAAGAGAAAGCGGTAAGGCCATACCATTGCTGACGACTTTCGATTTTGACGATGAATTTGCACCGATTCGCATGCGGGCACTGGCCGGAAACCATCTGAGGTTTGATCAGGCCAGTCGGATTGTGGAAATTTTCAAAAGCCTGAGGACATCCTCATCGGAATCTCAACCTCCGAGAGTTCTCAAAGAAGTCCAGATTCTGTCGTACCGCGCCAGGCAAGAGATAGCAACAGGGGCACAAGAATACGACGACGAAATTCTCGGCATGGGCAAAGCAGGCATTCACTACGTCGAGTATGAACCAAAGGACCTGAAAAGCTTCCCGGAATACTTCGCTGCCCGTTCTGCCAGCGGTAACAGGATCATCGCTCTGCTGCGTGAAGGTCTGATCAGCAAGGTTGAACTTGAGCACCACATGAAGGCCGTCAGAGGTGTCGATGGTTATCAGACAGTGACTGAATTTGAGCACTTTCTTGGTTATAAACATGGCGTCAAGGTGCCTGAGTTCAGGAAGGTTGTCCAGATGCTGTCCGACGAGGGTACTGAGGAATTCATGCAAAGTGCCTTTACTCCTGTGACCGTGACCGCCACTGGCCCGGCAGGCATGAAAGAGTCTGTTGCCGGCATGCAAGAGTACGCTACTGCGCTCATCGCCAACTACGTTCTTGACGATGTTGCCTTTGATAACGGTCGCAGGACTCTGGCATTCCTGACCCATGCTCAGGATACTCTGGCACCTTATGCCCATGCTGTTGGCCTGTCTGAATCAGACCTGATCGAGATCATCCATGGCACATTGATGCAGGCTCATGCTACAGCGGTTGAGCGACAGCTCAATGATTACTGGATCAAACCTTCAGCCTCTCTGGCAGTTGTGTGTTGTAAACCATACCGGTTTCTTTTATGGCATCATGGAGGTGTTGTTGCAGATACTGGATTCGTTCGACTTTATACTGAAGTTTCTGTGACTGCTCTTCCAGTTTTTTCAGCACTTTACGAATCAGTACGAGGTCATCTTCAACTTGTTGCTTGAGCCCAAGTGCTCTGTGTTTTTTCTTTTCATTGGCAGTAGCTGTCTCCGATATAAGCTCTAATTGGTTTTTAACCCGGATGAGTTCGCTTTTTGTTGCGATGTGCTCTTGCAGCTGTCTTTCCCACTCAACCGTTTGTCTGGCCATGTTGCTCACAACTTTGGCAGCAAACTGTTCGTTGTGGTTAAAAACATCGAGCTGTGATTCGTCGACGACGGGTATAAGATTCATAATACCCTTAACGAAATTCTGACTGATCAGAAGCTCTTTGAGTGCGGGTTTGAAACTGAAGTGTTTGGCGAGTTGAATCTGCAACCAGGTTGGCGTGATGACAGACGAAGCGGCTCTGACATGCTCTGGTGTGAATTCAAATTCGACTGCCTGAGCTGGAGTGGCAATGGACAATGCCAACTGGAGACATTCGTAGTATGAAAGCGCAAGCACTGCCAATTTATCTTCGTCTGTAAGCGTTGTCGGTTGATCTTTGTTGACTCCGGCGTCGTGCCGCGCAGCAAACCCCTCCAGCAGTGCCATCTGCCTGCTCCGAATGGCGTACTGGTAGCTTTTGACCCTGTACTTTTTAACCCATGCTGCAGCAGGGGCGGGGGTATTAGTCTCAGCTTCTACCCAGAGTTTATAGAGGTTTTCTACAAAAGCGATATCATCGGGATTCGGCTTCTGGCCTCGGAAAACAATAACCTCCCCGGGAGCTTCTTTTACTTCCAGCTTTGGGTAACCTGCAGGCGCTGGATAAACCCGCGTGTCATCCTCGACGTGAACAACATAGCCGACAGGTTTGCTGTGTGCTAACAGATCATTAAGGGCCTGCTGTTGTAAATTTTCTTCCAGGACATGAACCTGCATATAGGCAGAAGTGGCTGCCGCCAGGAGAGCCTCATCATTGACAAAGAGTGATTGACCCAAACGTTGCAGTTCAGGGGGCTGATCGTCTAAAGCGATAAGACGCATGAAGGTACGCCCATTGACTTCAACCTTTTCAACTTCAATGGTGGCAAGAGCGACGTAGTGATCGTTTGTTCCGAGGTTTCCTGCTCTGTCGCTGGCAACTTCCAGCACAGTAGCCAGTTGCTCGGGGCTGGCGATTTTAGTAAATGGTTCTAGTGCCTGGATGCATAGTACTTGATAACGGATGGCCTCAACTGAATCCTGATCGGTCATTCCGTCTCTGACTTCAATAAGCAGTTCCTTTTCTTCAAGGTTATGGGTGAACCTGAAGACGCCCTCACCACCCACTTTCAGAACTTTGGTGTATTTCTGAGCAACGTTATCCTCGTCTGTTTCAAACTGATCAACAGTGGAAACGCCACCATGAATACTGTAGAGAACTTCTGTAAAGCTCGTAGAAGGAAGGTCATAGCCCTCACTTCTTCGAGGCTCATAAGGGTAAGTGGTTGTAGAGGATTTGGCTATTGGCTGTTCGTTAAGACCTAAAGTTGGCTGAAGCATGACCTCACTCTGGATAAACTCCGCATATCCATTGCCCGGAATAACGGCAGATTTTGTCTGCAGCCTGCGATCGGCCAGTGCCTGTGTACCAATGATGGAAGAGCTGATGGCAACTGCCACTGCAAGACATAATGCATTGGGACGAGCACTTGTCATTCTGTTACCTCAGAGCTGAGTACTTTTGTCACCGGAAAAAGTGATGTTCACACCAGACGAGTAAGCAACGGTTAATCGTCCATGGCTGTCAATTGGCTGTCCTGTCAGCACTGTTTTTCCACTCGTAGAAGGTGCCCAAAGTGTAAGAGTAAGGAATACTTTCTGCGTGGAAGAATGACCATTTAGGTACATTGTCCCTGAAGTATTTCTCCCAGCCATGCTCGTA
>NZ_JAHHPS010000391.1:0-4210 GCF_024606275.1 Endozoicomonas sp. SESOKO4
AGGAAACTGGCGATACCATGCTTTTGCCAGAGCCTTATCTTCTTTGACAGCATCGTGAAGGTGGGTGCATACCTGTTGTAAACGGTGAATATCCCGAAGCTTCAGATAGCGAAAAATAATGGAAAAAGGTAGTGGGGATAAATCCAGCAATGAAGTTTTTTCATTATCAGCTACAGCGATGGCTCTGCCTGCACTGATGCCTGTTAGTGTTGCCGATTGAGCTGGTATTTTGGGTATTGGGTGTGGATCTGCAATACCGGGGTGATTATTTAGTCCATCCATGCCTGGTTCTCCGAAAGTTAGCATTTATCTTTGATTAGAAATCACTGACAAAAAAAGATGCGGTGAATTAGAGTCAGTTTCGGAATAAAAGTTCATAACCCATTGTTGTGAGTGCTAACAGGATGTCTGCGTTTCAGTACCTGCAGAGTGGCGTCACTCAGTGACAGCAAACAATGAGTCACTGCTCTGTAGCTCAGTGATTTTCACCGTACCATATTTACTGGCAGTCACCACATGGCTGCCATCGGCACTGAAGGTGGCTGAAAAGACCGCGTCATCATGGGAAATGCTGCCTTTTTCTAACCATGATCCATCGGTTCTTTGACCAATGATTTTCGAGGTTCCGTCTAAGCTGGCAGTCACCACATGGCGATCATCGGGGCTGAAAGTGGCTGATTGAATTCCACACTTATGATAAATGGTGACTTTTTTTTCCCATGATCCTTTGCTTGTCTGGCCATAGATTTTCACACTGCCATCCTGGCTGGCAATCAACACGTGGCGGCTATCGGCGCTGAAGATGGAAACGGTGAATATCCCGAAGCTTCAAATAGCGAAAAATAATGGAAAAGGGTAATGGAGATAAATCCAGCAATGAAGGTTTTTCCTTATTAACTAAAGCGATGGTTCTACCTGCACTGATGCCCGTTGGTGTTATTGATTGAGTGGCTATAGTGGTTATTGGGTGTTGACCTGCAATACCGCAGTTATTATTCAGTCCATCCATGCCTGGTTCTCCGAAAGTTAGATTTATCCATGATTAGAAAGCACATACAAAAAAAGATGCGATGAATTAGAGTTCGTTTTGACATAAAAGTTCATAGCGTGTTGTTAAGTACAACTAACAATAACAGGATGAACCCGCCCCCCAGGGGATGGTCTTGTAATAGCTCTTGTTGATGATGGCCGCTGATGTCCATTAAGTTTTACATTGCCTGCAGGCTATCGGGTAGCAAGACTTAATAAAGCCGCTATTATTCCCTTATCTGAATGGATCTTAGGAATATATTTAATGACCGTCCCGAGTCGAACTGAGCCAGAATGTTGTTCTGGCTCAGTTGGTTTTCAATTCTTCATTGCTCACTGCCTGTGCTTTGTTGTTTTTTTTCTGGTAATAATGCCAGCATTTGCTGTTACCCCGACCAATGCAGAGCTGGCTTTGCTTGGCACTGCCCTGGGGGATTATAAGGGAACAGTCCGGTATGGCAACGGTGCAGCCAGGCGTGGGCTATTTACCGATGATACACATAAAGCGGCTGCGATCTATAAGTTCTTTTTGGACTATTACCAAAGCTCTGGTCGCACTAATAAAAAGCACCAAAGAAAGGATAAAGGTGCACAAATTGATGTTGTCAGGCTGGCTAAGTATCAGTGTTTTTTTGCATTTCCTGATGGGCAGCGTTTTCGTTTAAAAATGGAAGATCCGATTAATGTGGAGTTAAGCGACTACGGTGCTTTTCACTCACGGTTGTTAAAAACATTCTTTCAGGGATTCAGGAATGGCACTATAACAACCAGGGATCAGGTTCTGGGTTTTTCCGGTCAGAGTTTTCGTACAAGGTCAGGAAAGGCGGAAGGCTCTTCTGGTAATGGCGGCTGCATGGGCATTGCTACGATTGTGGCTATCCTTGATCATGATCCGTTTATCAGTGACGAGGATTTTGTCAGTCGGGTTCGGCAGACAGTTCAGGTCAGTCATAACCATGAGCAGGCCATGCAGGCTGCTGTCGTTATTGCCCTTGCTGCAAGAGTCATGATCGAAGATCGTGATGTAAGGACTGCAAACAGGGATCTGGCTAAAATAACTTTTCAGCGCATTTATAGACATGTCACCGAACCAGAAGTTCTGAAATGCCTGAGGATTATTGAGCAACAGATCCAGCAAAACACGTATACTCGCAACCCTGATCATGGAGAGGTTATGGCTGAGTTAAATCGCCTGATGCCTTCCAGTTCCGGTGCGGAGCGATCTCGTAAAAAAACGGGTGACAAAAAGCTCAGAGGAACCTGGGCTCCCAGTTCTGCAGCGGCCGTTTTGTATTTTCTGTTTACCGGTGACGGAACCCAGAATTCGTTGCTGCAGCAGGTAGCAGAATTTACCATCGACCAGGATACGGTTGGGGCAATGTTAATGGCACTCAGTGCTTTGCAGGAGGGTGGTTTCAGGCGAAGCGAGTTTGGTTCGGAGCCGGAGCTGAAACAGTTACAGGCGTTACTTGACGATTTGCCGGAGTGGGTAGCTATAAACCCCAATGCTGTGGATTATCTGGTAGATGATGAGGATGAAAGTGAGGGCGGCACGTGTAATTGTGCCTGCGGGAGCCAGTCAATGTGAATTAAACATTGCTTTCCGGCGATCTTTTCAAAGTTAGGCTCACAACGGGTTGTTCACGGTAACCAACGAAACTGGTCTCTGATTCGGGAAAATGACCGATAAGTTTCTGACTTTTAATACAGGCTGAATAGCGTTACTCAGTGACAGCAAACAATGAATCACTAACCTGTAACTCAGTAACCTTCACTATACCGTCGTCACTGGCGGTTACCACATGGCTGCCATCGGCGCTGAAGGTAGCTGATAAGACCTTGCCTTTATGGGAAATGCTGGCTTTCTCTAACCATGACCCATCGTCTTGCTGACCGATGATTTTGGCCGTTCTGTCCATGCTGGCAGTTACCACATGGCGGCCATCAGGGCTGAAGGTGGCTGATAGAACCCAATACTTATGATAAATGATGACTTTTTCTTTCCACGATCCATTAGCTGTGTGGCTATATATTTTTGCAGTGCCATCCCGGCTGGCGGTCACCACGAAGCGGCTATCCGGGCTGAACCTGGCTGAATTGACAGCACCACTATGAGAGATGGTGCCTTTTTTTTCCCATGATCCGTCCGTCTTCTGGCCATATACTTTCGCACTAAAATCCATACTGGCTGTTACTACATGGCATCCATCGGGGCTGAAGCTGGCTGAAATAACAGCGTCATTATGGGGAATGGTTCCGGTATTTTTCCATGAACCATCCGTTTGCTGGCAATAGATTTTCGCCCTGTTCTCGTAACTGGCGGTGACCACATAGCGGCCATCGGTGCTAAAGTTGGCTGATTCAACAGACTTATTATGTGTAAGGGTAGCTGTTAGTTTCCATGATCCATCGGTCTTCTGGCTATGGATTTTCGCTGTCGCATCCAAACCGGCGGTTACGACATGATGGCCATCGGTGCTGAAGCTGGCTGAGTAGACACTGTACTCATTGGAAATGATGGCTTTTTGTTTCCATGTGTCATCGCGTCCCAAGCCATATATTTTCGCAGTGCCATCCCAGCTGGCGGTCACCACATATTCGCCATCGAGGCTGAAAATGGCTGATGCGACTGGGTTGTCATGGGGAATAATGGTTTTTTTTACCCATGATCCATCGGTCTTGATGCTGTAGATTTTCGCTGGTTCATAGACGCAAGCGGTTACCAGATGACGGCCATCGGCACTGAGGGCGGCTGAGTTAACTCGCGTATTTTCATTAATGATGGCTTTTGTGACTAATTTAAAAGTATTGCACCCAGACATCAGCTTAGTCTTGGTGAAATACAATACAGCAGGTACATGAACACTACAATGTCGGCGCTCCATCAGTGAGTCGATTAACGCCTTATCATTCGTGAATGACTTCAACCAATCATGGAGTTGATTCTCATTTTTTGTAGTGATAGTCATCCTAAGTTGATACTGGTGTGGAGAAGAAAACTGGTGATACCATGCTTTTGCCAGGGCGTTATCTTTTTTGACAGCGGCGTGAAGGTAGGTACATGTCAGTTCTAAACTGCGAATATCTCGAAGTTTCAAATAGCTAAAAATCATGGAAAGTGATAACGAGGATAAGTCCCGTAATGATGTATTTTTCTTTTTTTCCTTGTCAGCTACAGTGA
>NZ_JAHHPS010000392.1:0-1130 GCF_024606275.1 Endozoicomonas sp. SESOKO4
GTGGGGGCTGGTGCCCGATCTGCCTCTGATGGTCTTTGGTCTTTTGTCTCTGGAACTGATTTACCGTATCCATAATCAAAATCGTTTGCTGTATTGGCTGGGTCTGGGCATCGTTTACGGGCTGGCAGGGTTGAGTAAATACACTGCGATATTCCTGCCCCTGGGCATGACCCTGTTCATGATTCAGTATCAGGGACTGAGTTGGCTTCGACAGGCCGGTCCATGGTTGGCCGCCCTGATAGCACTGATATTGATCTCTCCCGTATTAGTCTGGAATGCTGACAACGATTGGGCTTCTCTGGCTTATCAGTTTGATCGTGGTGTCGGAGTTGAGGAGTGGTCTTTGAAAGATGCACTGGTCATGCAGTTAGCACAAATGTTTCTTTATTCCATTCTGGCTTATGTGGCCGCCATAGCCGCTGCTTTTTCACTGATCAGGAAACGAATCCCGGAGGAGGACAGGGCATCCTGCTGGCTGATTGTCTGGAGTGCTTTTCCGGTACTGGTTGTTATTGGCTGGTCTGCCGGTGATGGTACTGTGTTGCCTAACTGGCCAGCCCTTGGCTGGACACTACTGGCGCCTTTGTCGGCCTACTGGATCTGCCTTGGCTGGTCCCATTGGTGGTTGAAGAGTCTGGCTGTTTTTTCCTCCTTCCTGTCAATTGGACTGATTGTCTTCGTGTTCTTCTTTCTGGCATTTATGCCTCTTTCTACTTTCCCTTTCATGGCATCAGCCATTAAGGATCTGGTGGGCTGGAAAGCGGCAGCTGAACAGGCACAGCTATTGAGGCAGAAGTGGCAGGAAGAAGAGGGGGTGGAACCGGTTCTGATGGTGGATAATTGGACTAAGGCCAGTCGTATAGCCTGGTACGCCTATCCAGAGCCCGTTCAAGTGTTGGCCGACCGTTTAACCCAGTTTGATTTCTGGCATGGTAAACCAGAAGCCGATAGTTATGGTCTGCTGGTGCGGGACAAGCAATCAGTTCCTGGGAATGATCATCTTGAAATACAGAACTTTTCGTGCAGTCTGGTCGATGAAACAGAGTCCGGAGTTGATACTGTTACGGTTAATCGATTCCAGAGACAAAAGACCAAAGACCATCAGAGGCAGATCGGGCACCAGCCCCCAC
>NZ_JAHHPS010000393.1:0-2647 GCF_024606275.1 Endozoicomonas sp. SESOKO4
AATTGACTGTTGATTCGAGGGTGGGGCGATCTTCCAGTGTGGTGTCTTCACTCAGGTCAATACCAAGAACCGATGCCAGAGCTTTTTTTCTGGTCCTGGTGTAAGAATTCTCTATTTCGCGTTGATCGTCCATTTTATTAAGTTGTTGACGCATATGCTGCTGATGAGCATGCACCTGGTTGATTTCATGAATTTTTATACTGATGAGTCTGGCTTGTTCCTCTTGGGGCTGGGCATCATCCCATTTGTCAATACCGAGCTCTGTTGCCAGTTCACTGTTGCGAGTGTTTGTCGCTTTTGCTCCGGCAGCATTAAGTTGTTTTACCAGCTCGGGGATTCGTTTGTTCTCCTGCTCAAGTTGGCCAATCAGGTCTTTTTTCTCTTCCAGCTCTTGATTAATCTTTTTAAGCTCATTGACAACTTGCTGATTGATTTGGACTAGTCTCAGTTTTTCCTCAATACCGCTCATGAGCGTTGTCGTTCTGTGTTGAAATGCTTTGCTTAGCGCGGTGAGTTCGGCCTCTCTTGCCAGCAGCTTTTCCAGTCTGGTTTCCATCTCAAGCAGCTGCCCGGCAGAGTCACCAATGACTCTGGAAGCAAAGCTTCCGTCTTTGTCAAAAGAATTGCCAGAAGGGTCGCCAGGCATTTTGCTGGTAGCGGGTATAACTTTATGTATATTTTGGATAAAATTCCGGTCAGTCAGAAAATTTCTAAGTACGGGTTTGAAGCGAAAGCGCTCTGCGAGTTGAATATGCACCCAGGTTGGCGTGATGATCGACGAAGCGAATCTGACGTGCGGTGCTGTGAATTCAAATTCATCTGCTGTATCTGGAGTAGCATAGGTCAATGCCTGCTGAAGATATTCATAGTATTCAAGCTTCGCCAGTTTACCATCGTATGCAAATGTCGTTTGTCCACTTCCAATAAGTTCAGTATTTTGTTGCGCAGCTAACTCTTCCAGTATTGCCATCTGATTGCTTTGAATGACGTACTGGTAGCTTTTGACCTTGTCTTTTTTAACCCATGCTGTTGCTTCAGGAGGGGGGGCGTTGTTGCCAAATTCATTCCGCCAGGTGTCAGCGAGAGCTTTCACAAAAGCGATGTCGGCGGGGTTCTGCTTCTGGCCACGGAAAACAATAATCTCTCCCGGAGCCTCAGTCACTTCCAGTTTTGGATAATCATCAGGTACAGGATAAGCCTGTGTCTCATCCTCGGTGTGTACAACATAGCCAACGGGTTTATGGTATGACAACAGATCATCCAGAGCCTCCTGTTGTAACTCTTTCCCCAGTAGATGAACCTGGGTGTAGGCAGAGGTAGCTGCTGCGAAAAGCGCCTCATCGTTGACAAAGAGCGATTGACCCAGGCGCTCCAATGCAGGGGGCTGATCACCGGAAACGATGAGACGCATGAAGGTGCGCCCTTTCACTTCAACCTTGACTGTTTTTAGGGTGGCAAGGGCAACATAGTGATCAACCTGGCCAAGGTTTCCTGCCCTTTCATTCGCACCTTTCAGCACTCCGATCAGATGTTCAGGGCTGGCAACGTTCGTAAACGGTTCTAATGTTTGAGCGTCGCCCAGTTGAGCGCGAACAGCCCCAATTGAATCCTGATGGATCATTCCGCCCCTGACTTCAATGACCAGTTCTTTTCCTTCAAGATCATGGGTGAACCTGAAGACCCCCTCATTACCCACCTTCAGGACTTTGGTGTATTTCCGGGCAACGTCATTCTCGTCGGTTTCAAACTGATCAACACTGGAAACGCCACCCTCAATGCCAGAAAGAATGTCTGTGAAGCCTTCAGAAGGAACGTCATAGCCCGCTCTGACTTCAGCCTGATCAGGGTAGGTGGTGGTAAAGGATTTGGGTATTGGCTGCGAGTCATCATCTAAAGTGGGCTTAACGATGACCTCATTCTGGGTAAACTCCATCTGTTCATTGCCAGAAATATCGACAGATTTTGTCTGCAGCCTGCGGGTGGCCAGTGCGTCTGCAGTAATGATGGAAGAGCTGATTACAATTGCCACTGCAAGGCTCAATGCATTGGGGCGGGCATTTGACATTCTGCTACCTCGGAGCTGAGTATTTTTTGTTACCGTGAAAAGCGATTGCCATACCGGGAGAGGAAGCGACTTTTCATCGCTCATGGCTGTCAATTGCTTATTTGGGTAGCTTCAAGGGTCTGCTTGATTGTGAGTGATTTCTCTCATCGTAAACAGATGCTTTCTTATTATTATCGCCCTTTTGCCACTTGTAGAAGGCACCAAAAGTGTAGAAGTAAGGAATACTTTCTGCATGGGAGAATGACCATTTAGGTACATTGTCCCTGAAGTATTTTTCCCAGCCATGCTCGTACATCTTCATGGTGCGATCACGTCGTTCACGGAACTGAAGATAATTCTCGTTTCGTGTCCAGCCATACATCATGTTGTTTGCTTTAACACGGTTGGTATACTCTTCATCCGTTTCATTGAAGCGTTGCGGTGTGGCAATGGTAGTGCGTTTCACATAGTCCGATTCCGTTTCAACGGCGCCTCTCCAGCGGTTGATCTTGTCAAGACTGCGGCCCAGGGGGCCACCCAGCCATTGGGTGAGCATTTTGTTGTCGTTCATGAAGAAGTCGAAAGTGAGACTCGACGCCAGAG
>NZ_JAHHPS010000394.1:0-28765 GCF_024606275.1 Endozoicomonas sp. SESOKO4
GGGGTCACGAATATAAACAATCTCTTTTTCTTTGTCATAACCAATCAGACTATAGCTGTGTTGGGGTTTGATTCCCGCGAATGGCCTTAGCTTCAAGGGGGCTGACAACTCTGGGGCAATATAAAAAGTTGCTATTTTTTCATCATCCACAAAAGAGTTGAGTAGTTTCTTTAACCGATACTGAGTATCAAATTGCGGGTTGATGTGCCAGGAAGGCGAATTCATGAGTGCCTCAATGGCTATTGATGGGAGTACCCGGTCCAGCTCAGAATATTGATGATACTGGAATCGCACCTGATCATCTCCTCCGCGTTTGTTATAATATCTTTTCGACAGATGAGCAAAAGCGGCCTCCAGCATCGCCAGCCAGTTACCGCCGTCGCGTGTTTTGGCAAAGTGTGAGTAACGCTCAACTTCTCTGAATTGAATCACCTCACCTCTACCAATCCCGGGAAAAACAATTTCAAACGTCTGTTCATCGATGGGGTAAAAGTAATTGAATGTGAGCCTTTTTCCCGTTTCTGAGCTGACTATTGAGGTCAGCGAAGCGATCAGAACACAATCTGGAAAATACTCCTGCAGGAGATTATCCGCAGTAACACTGGTCAGACCGTGGGGAAAAAGTCGTCTATAGCCCTCGGCAAACAGTTGCCGTTCGGGCTTTGCAAGCCAGGCATCCCAGAAGATGTTGTCTTTCTCGTGGTGATACTTTGCGACTCGCCCCGACAGTTCAGCCAGCTCGATGCTCTCCCTGTTTAATGAGGCAGTGACAGGGTTTTGCCATGACTCGAAATTAACAAGGTAGAGCCTGATGGTTTGATAAAGGTCTTTGTTCAGATACGGTGCATGGTAGCCCTCAATAAGCTCATCATAAGAGAGCAAGCCATCCAAGTCTTTATCAAGTGCACCTGCCAGCTCTGGGTAGTAGCGGTATGCCGACGGATAGCCGGGTGAGAATTCCCCGCCAAAAACCTGGACAGAAAAAAATAGCAGACTCGTCAGTAATAAATGGTGTAATCGATTCATAGCACTTTGACTCCTCTGAAAAGCACCTTGAGTAGCAAGTCAGGTATTGCGATACCGCTCGTTATTAATTAGACGCCAGAAGGTTCCGAAGAGTTCATTTATAGGTCAGAGAAATGGACACCCTTGTTAGCAGAATCCGTCTGGTAAGTACTTTGCCAGTGTGCTGGTTGATAATGGGATTATCGGTATCGTCCCTGCAATGATTGAAAGAGAAAACACGTTTGGCTCTTCTATTTTGATTGTCTGGAACTAGTTGCACTTTGTGTTGTCCAAGATGACATTGACAATATTAAATTAAATTCAATTAAACTCAGAGAGGTACAAATTATGCAACCTGTTAATTCCCAATCAACACTGCAACAGAACAGCTCGATCAGGCAGGAGCTATCTGTCCAGTCAACAGAAAGCTCAGGAAGGGCTGAAAACGGAAGGGCTGTAAACAGCTGGTTTGGCGCTATCTATAACGGTTTCTTCCGCGCTATTGGCTACGGAGAAACGGGTACAGTGACTGCTGCAGCAGCGCTTTCGGAAAGGACAATCGCTTCTTCTGTCTCCGGCAGCTCCGCACACACGGGCTCCAAACTGACAGCCGATTCACAACCAGTAAGTCCGATGGAACTAACAGAGGTTTTACCTGCTCTGGCAGAGGCCATAGATGCAAAAGATGCCGCCCGGGTAAAATCATTGCTGGCATCGCTGAAACTGTCATCTCCGGATCAAGCTGCGCAATTAGCCAAAGATAACCTTAAAACCATTTTGCAGGATAATTATCCATCTATTCGTAAAATACCCGAAAAAGAGTACGTAAAGCTGAAAAAGCTTATCGACTCTTTGGTGACCAGCTGTGGCAATGGTGGTAATGCACTGGCGAATTCAGCTCTGAATCTTTTTGTCGTCCGGGGAGATTTGCCACATGCCCAGTATTTTAAAAATAAACATCAGGCAACTCTGGAAGCAAATCATTTTCAGGTAGCCCTCGCTAAACTGGTCCAGAATGAAGCGCCATACACTAAACATACCGACGAACCTCACGGACACTACTTTCATGACCACGGCAAAGCGATACTGGCCCTGGCAAATATGCAAGATCATCAAACCATGGAGATTGCCAGGAAAACGCTCGCTGACGGGCTGGAAAAATGCCTGGGAGACTCCAAATGGCTGCGAAAACTGGACGAAAGAGATTTTGAGGATATTGGGAAGTGTTTTATGGAATTTTTCAAATTCGGCATCAAGGATGCAGAGCTGGCTTACTCCCTCCTGAATCTCTTGGTTACCAGGGGTCATTTCACTTGGGCGGAGAAATGGGCGAATGAATGGGATAAAGAAATTGCATCGGTCAGTATCCGCCTTAACGACAAGGATCTTTGCAAAGCCCTCAGGGATCCATTTTACCGGGGCTCTGTCGTGAAACTGCTAGAACAGGGATATCCCGGGGCAGCTGACCATCAGATAATTAAAGACACCGTTCTGGATATTTTGCAACAAACTCTGGTCGATGTTGATCGCATGGAACCTCACAAGATTGTAGGTTTCGAGAGTTTCATCCGGTGTTATACCTGTCTGCTTTCCGGACCGGTCAAAGACAAATTGTTCCTGCTCAACCCGCTCATTGACTTTTGTGTTCGTGCGGAAAGAATTGAACTGGCAGAAAGGCTGAAAACAATTTTTAAGGTGTGTTACCTTGAGCCACAAGCCTTCGAGAATGCTTGTGAAAAACTGGAGCAGTCTTCAACCGATGAATTACAGAAATCAATGACGCTAAAAGCGTTATCGGATCTGGCCGACCCTACCAAGATCAAGATCGATTAAGCCTTTGGTCTTGATCTTGGGCTGAGCCAATGTCTTGTTGATAGCCAGGGGAACAAAACTGAAAACCCTGGTATTCCGGAGACTTTATTGGCTCGGCTGGCAAGTTCATGACGTGGTACAATCACCGTTCCAAGTGAAAAACTGTAAACCATAGAACAGACAAACCGCACATGACCCCCACGATTGAACTTGCCATAGATCTGATTCAGCGTCCCTCCGTCACTCCCGAAGATGAGGGCTGTCAGGATCTGATGATCAGCCGCCTGGAACCACTGGGTTTCAAAGTAGAGAAACTGCGGTTTGGCGACGTCGAAAACATCTGGCTTCGCAGGGGAGACACTGCGCCGGTACTGGCATTTGCCGGTCATACCGACGTTGTCCCCACGGGTCCTGTAGAAAAGTGGGATAACCCTCCCTTTTCTCCCTTTGTCGATGAAAAAGGCATGTTGCAGGGACGTGGTTCAGCCGATATGAAAGGCAGTCTGGCTGCCATGGTGACAGCCTGTGAGACTTTTGTTGCTGGAAACCCTGACCATAAAGGCTCTATCGCTTTCCTGATTACCAGCGATGAAGAGGGCCCTGCCCGGCATGGAACCGTAAAAGTCATTGAGTACCTGGAAGCCCGTAACGAAAAGATAGACTGGTGCATCGTAGGCGAACCCTCCAGCACCCATCAGGTGGGCGATATCATCAAAAATGGACGCCGCGGCTCAATGCACGGTCACTTGGTAATTCATGGTATTCAGGGACACGTCGCTTACCCACATCTGGCGAGAAACCCGGTTCATGAAGTGGCATTGGCGCTATCAGAGTTGACTGGCGAAGAGTGGGACCAGGGTAATGAGTTCTTCCCGCCCACCAGCTTCCAGATCTGGCATATTCATGCCGGAGAAGGTGCCAGCAATGTGATTCCCGGAAAGTGCGAAGTCAACTTTAACTTCCGTTTTTCTCCCGAAGTCACTGATAAAGCGCTGCAAGAAAGAGTGCTGGCCATTCTGGATAGACATGACCTTGAATACGATATTGAATGGCATGTCAGCGGCCAGCCATTCCTTACCCGCCCCGGTGCACTGGTAAATGCCGCCAAAGCATCCATCAAAGCTGAAACCGGCCTGGATGCTGAGCTGTCGACCTCCGGTGGTACCTCCGATGGCCGCTTCATAGCGCCAACCGGTGCCCAGGTGGTTGAGCTGGGGCCGGTCAATAAAACCATCCATAAAGTAAATGAATGCATCAAAGCCGGTGACCTTAATCATCTCGACAGGATTTATCAGGGCATCCTGAAGCGACTCCTGACGTAAATTTATGCTCCATTTATAACGCTATAACCCTCTATGAATAACATTGAAGATATTGAAATCTATGCCAAAGACCTGAGCCTGGAGATGATCCGGAAATGGCTCAGAGCTCATTTTGATACTCTTGAAGTGCTGAGTAGCGGCAAGAAAGTTCACGACTTTCTGCTGCATGGCGAGGAAGGATCAGCGCCCGTCATGATTGTTGAGGGCGCTGTTGGCAAAGCCTGGACCAGCATCTGGTTCAAAGCCAATAAAACCCCATGGAGTGATGACATGGCCTGTGCCAGAAGCCTGAACCAGTTTGCCAAATGCCGGGTGAGAGCCAATGCGGCCCCCTGGTCAGACGGTGAAGATATGGATGAATGGTGGCAGATGACGGAAACAGGTGAAGAAAGCACAGTTTCCTGGCCAAATGCCCTCTGACATCTTATTGCCGCCAGAGAAGCTACTCAGCATCTCTGGTTTTTACCCATGGCTTTCCCTGTCAGGAAAGAATAATTGCCTTACGGGCGTGCTTTCAATCCGGCAAATATACACTTTCTTCTTTGCGCCACTGCCTCTATTCAAGCTAGAATCCACCGGTAGCCATTTACCCTCTTGATTTCAGGCCGCAGCCAGCCCAATGCACAAACCCAATACTCTCAGTCGCGTTTTGTTTCATAGCTTGAGAAAGCTGTTATTCATCTGGGTCAGAACAACAGTTCATAACAACACTACAGAAAGTCTTGGGATTCAACCAGACAAGACTGTCTGCTACGTACTTCGTAACCGCTCCCTGTCTGATCTGATGGTGGTTGAGCAGGAGTGTCGAAAAGCCGGTCTTCCTCGTCCCTATGCGTTTATTCACAAAGAGTGCAAGAACGGTGATCAAGCCTATTTTTACCTGACTCAACAACGAGGTGTTTTGCTTCAGCGAGAGCATCCGGAAACGGCAGATACACTGGCAAACCTGCTCAAGGAAACCGAGGAGCATCCCGACCGGGACGTACAGTTGGTTCCTGTTAGTATTTTCTGGGGACGGGCTCCGGATAAAGAGCAGTCCGCCCTGAAACTCCTTTTTGACTGGAACTTCAGTCTGGGAGGGCGCTTCAGAAAGTTTATGGCCATCCTGCTTCATGGCAGACAGACCATGGTTCACTTTAACCCGGCCATGTCCCTGAGAGACATGGTGGATGAAGGTCAGGAACATACCCGCACACTACGCAAGGTGGGTCGAATTCTCAGGGTACACTTTCGTCAGCTCAGGGAGTCTGTCATTGGTCCTGATCTCTCTCACCGGAGAATACTGGTCAATGGTCTGCTCCATACTCCACAGATTCGCAAAGCCATAGAGACCGAAGCCGCCGCCCAGGAAATTACCCTGATTGAGGCTGAAAACAAGGCTCGGCAGTACGCCAATGAAATCGCATCTGACTATTCTTATCCGGTCCTCAGATTCCTGGATATTCTATTGACCTGGTTCTGGAACAAACTCTACGACGGCCTGTCGATCAATAACATTGAACCGATCAAAGCACTTTCCCGGAAGCACAGTATTGTATACGTGCCCTGTCACCGCAGCCATATCGACTACCTGCTGCTTTCCTATGCTCTTTACTATGAGGGACTGACGCCTCCCCATATTGCTGCCGGTATCAACCTGAATATGCCCATCGTGGGTACCATTCTCCGTAAAGGTGGGGCTTTCTTCATGAGAAGAACCTTCAGAGGCAACCCCCTTTACAGTGCCGTCTTTCATGAATACATGCATACCCTGTCCAGTCGCGGATTCCCCATTGAATATTTTGTTGAGGGCGGCCGCTCCAGAACCGGTCGGACTCTGAACCCGAAAACCGGCATGCTCTCTATCAGCATGAGAAGCTACCTTAGAGATAATCGCAAGCCCATAGTGTTTGTGCCGGTTTATATTGGTTATGAGAAGTTGCTGGAAGTCAGCACTTACATGAGTGAACTAAGGGGCAAAAGTAAGAAAAAAGAGTCCCCTCTGGACGTTGTGCGAACACTGGCAGCATTGAAGGATCAGTTTGGCAAAGCCTGGATCAACTTTGGCAACCCTGTCAGCATGGGTGAATTCATGGATAAGGAAGTTCCTCAATGGCAGGAAGATCAGTCTGAAGGCTTTAAACCAAAGTGGTTAAAGCAAGCGACCAATACTCTGGCATTCAAAATTGCCAGCGAGATCAACTCAGCTGCTGTCATCAACCCGGTTAATCTGGTCGCCATGGCCCTGCTTTCATCGCCTCGTCATGCCCTGGGTGAACAGGAGTTGGTATTGCTGATAGAGATCTATCAGCGGCTGCTCAGCAAATCCCCCTACAGCGACAAGACCGTTATTACTGATATGGATGGCTATGGCGTCATCCGCTATGCGGAGAAGCTGGATTTACTCAATAAATTCAGTGATTCTCTGGGTGATGTCTACAGCCTTGACGAAAAGACCGCTGTCATGATGACCTATTACCGGAATAACGTACTGCATATGTTTGCCGTGCCTTCCCTGCTCAGTTGTCTGTTTATTAATAACAGCGCCATGACGCAGAGAGAAATTTTCCGGGTCTGCTCCATTTTGTACCCTTATCTTAAATCTGAACTCTTTCTGAAGTGGAGCAAAAGAAGTTTCCTGAAAGTGGTCGTCAAATGGCTGGAAACATTGGAAAGCGAAGGCCTGATTATCAGCGACCATGACGGCTACTACCGTCAGCCTGAGTACAGTTCAGCTCAGTTTGTCACTCTGACAGTGCTTTCCCGTGCCATTGCCCAGACGCTCGAGCGCTTTTTCATGGTCATCAGCCTGCTGATCAGTAATGACAATGGCAACATTAAACAGGAGACACTGGAAAACCAGAGTCGAGTCCTGGCTCAGAGGCTGTCCATTATCCACGGGTTGAATGCTCCCGAGTTCTTTGACAAAGCTCTGTTCAAAAACTTTATCGAGCAATTACGGCTCAATAACGTAGTGGAGATTACCCAGACTAACAAACTCAACTTTGGCGATGAAGTCAAAATGGTCGCCGATGAAGCCTTCAAGGTTCTGACCAGCGAAGTCCGCCACAGCATACTGCAAACCACCAAAACACAACCTACTCCTATCAAAGAGCATTAACTCACTGCCGTTACAGCGCCCGTGCAGACGCCATCTTTCACCATCGGATTTAGCGGATATTGAAAGATGGCGGTCGCTGGATACTTAATTCACAACCTTTACTCAAATGCCTTAAGAGCATGGATATCGTACCTGCATGCCTTCCCTTGCAGTTTGTAGGTGGGCGAAGCATTGCCCAATTCCGGTGATAGCCTGGGCCTTTTAATCACTACCCGGTATCGGGCCAGTTTCAGCGCAGGCTCAAGCAGCTCATCTGCATCAGGATCACCCGATAATAACGCCTGAAAGATTTTCATTTCCTTTTTAACTTGTGCCGATTTCCCTTTATGCGGAAACATGGGGTCCAGATAGACGACATCGAACTGTTTTCCAGCGGACATACTCGACTCCATTGCACGACGACTGTCTTGTTTAATCAACAGCATACGTCCGGCAATCTCCGAGACCTCCCGATCTTCCATCGCCCTTCTGATACCGTCTTCCAGCAAAGCGGCGATGACGGGAGAACGCTCAATGATGGTCACCTTGCAACCCAGCGAGGCCAGCACGAATGCGTCTCGACCAAGCCCTCCTGTGGCATCCAGCACATGAGGTTTGACACCTTTATTCAAGCCCACCGCTTTGGCTATATCCTGGCTTTTCCCGCCGCCGAACTTTCTTCTATGGCCCGCCTTGCCACCCACAAAGTCAACACTGATGGGGTTTTCCTTGCCATTAGCCCGCTTCAGGGAAAGACGATCATCTTCAAAACCAAGAAGAAGTTGATCTTCCTCACAGCCAGCTGGATTCATAATAAGACAGGTTTCATCCATTGCACGAAGCAGCGTATCAAGATAGGCCTGCTTATCAGGATCCGGATGATTTTGTACTACGACAGAACTGGCCATTCGCCTTTTGCTCACAACATGTTGAGGTAGGTTGAATTTTATCACTGGGGAAGCATTTGAAAACCTCGAATCACTTCTCCCGGGAACCCGTCGGAAGCAGTCTTTAGAGCATGAATTTCAGTAAAGCGAGCCCAGAGCCCCTTGCCTTCTTGACATGAGTTTGAAAGGCCGCCAGACCCATTTTTTGAAACTGCAAACCACAGACAAAAACAGCAGATTCATGGTCTGCTGTTTTTATTTGTGGTTTAGACATTCATTCCAGCATCAATCAGGCTGAGCTACCATCCTCAGGTAAGGCTTCAGTGTCATCCAACCTTCCGGGAATTGCTTTCTGGCTTCTTCTTCCGTAACCGAAGGTGGAATGATCACATCCTCACCAGGCTGCCAATTCACTGGCGTAGCCACGCTGCAACGGCTGGTTAGCTGAATAGAATCCAGTGAGCGAAGGATCTCATCAAAATTTCTGCCAGTGGTCATTGGATAGGTCATCATCAGTTTAATCTGCTTGTCAGGCCCAATGATAAACACGGTTCTTACCGTAGCATTGGTGGCAGCTGTTCTCCCTTCTGAGGTATCTCCAGCGTCAGCAGGCAACATATTGTATAGCTTCGCTACGTTAAGGTCCGTATCGCCAATCATTGGGTACTGGGGCAGGTACCCCTGGGTTTCCTCAATGTCTCTGGCCCAGCGTTCATGATCATCAACAGGATCCACACTCAGGCCAATGAGCTTACAATTGCGTCTTTCGAACTCTGGTTGCAGTCGAGCCATATAGCCAAGCTCTGTCGTACAAACGGGTGTAAAGTCTTTTGGATGGGAGAATAAGATGGCCCAGGAATCACCTATCCAGTCATGAAAGTGGATGGAGCCTTGGGTAGTTTGAGCCGCAAAATCAGGGGCAACGTCATTAATTCTCAGAGTCATGTCAATTCCTCAGGGAGCAATCTCGGGTCATGAGTCGATGTCTCAGCGCTGTCGATGAAAAAATGTTCTCATTATGATCAGTCTGAAACAGACACAGTCTTGTCCGAAAAGTGTGGAATTACAATTTTTGGCAGAAAACGCAGACTTCCCAGCAGATCAATGCTGTGTCAAATAACGCAATGAATGGCGCTGAGGACCGCTGTGATGTTGCGCAAAATCCTTGCCTGACACCGCGCAGGAGCTGCACATCACGTGCAGGTGATTTGGCTTAATACTTTAGACGTCAAACCACACTTTTGACCTTCTTGACCTGAACATTGATGCCAACAGTTTCCTCTGTTTTGAACCGTTCATAGACGAATTCGTTCACGCTAACCTCGCAGCCATATACACTAAAGTCAACGACCTGACTGCTGCCACGGTTCCAGACCCTCAGTGTGGAATCACTGTGTTTTTCGATGTTCCATTGGTGGAATCCTGAATAGTCTTGCGTTTCCGCCTCATTTACAAAATGCTGGAAGCGAGCGGCACCATCAACCTTCAACGCCCTGCAAATCTGCTCAAAGGAAAGTATTGGGTCGTATCCATGATCGATAGAGTTCTGTGCAAGAATGAAATCAAACCGTTCTTGCCCGAACAGGTCAGCCGTTTTCTCTGCTACACCAAAAACCAGGTCGTAGCCGCGCTCAAGACCGTAGATATCCATCAATGTGTTGTAGGCACATGCCAGTGGGTCAGCGGCTATTATGTCCAGCTTTTGCTGGTTGAGGAGACGCCCAACCGCTGGCTTCAGCGCACAGCCCATATCGAGGATTTCTATATGACCTTCTGCATTTCCGGGTAATGAGTCCTCATATTGAAAAGGAAAGTCCAGCAGAAACTCTTTTCGGAAGTCTTCATGATGAGCCGCAAGCATATTCCTGGAAAGGCCATCCCACCAAAAACGCAACTCGTCTTCAACACCAGACGCCCATTCCTGTGCCTCAATTCCGTGTTTGTCGCATTCAATTAGAACGCTTTGTGTGAGGCTCTTTAAGGAGGATAGTAGCAAGCGTTCACAAAACCTGTTCCAGTGATCTCTGGAGCGGTACTTTTCAAGTTCGACGGCGAGGTCTGGAGAAGTATCGGAATGCTCGCTCGGTTTCACAACCTGGTATGTCTGGCGGCGAAATACTTTATTGATGCCCTGACGAATACTGCTCATTCAAATCTCCTGGTTTTAGGACAGTGAGTAGGAGCTGAACCAATTCTTCAACTGTGCTGGCACTGATCTTTCGTACTTAACCGTATACCCAAGTGCAGTAGTCCGTCCTATGAAAAAGTGCTTTCATTCAGATCAGTCTGAAACAGACGCAGTCTTTTCTGAACAGTCCCCAATTACGATTAATAAGAAGTAAAGCCTGTTTACACAAATGATCAACTGGAATTTACAGGCAGAAGAAGCCACTTTTTAATAACAAAAAAGTGAGTATTCAGTAGATAAACTCACCCATACGGCAGGATAGATGGCTGTGCCTTTAGCCATAACCATACTGATGGTCAGAACATCATAACAGCCATCAGTACAGCAACGAGAGCAAAGCGATAGATCACGAAAGGCATCAATCCGATTCGATTGATAAATGACAGAAAGAGATGCATACAGATCCAGGCGCTGACACCTGCTATCAGGGCACCAGAGAACAGTATGCCCCAGTCGACCGGCTCTGTGGATTTAATCAGATCCAGTGTCAGAAGCAGCCCCGCCCCCAGTATGACCGGAATGGATAACAAAAATGAAAAGCGGGCTGCCGCCTCACGAGTCAAGCCGAGCATCAGGCCAGCTGTTATAGTAATACCTGAGCGAGACGTTCCCGGAATCAAGGCAATAGCCTGAGCAAAGCCAATGATCATAGCCTGACGGAAGTTCAACGTTTCAATAGGCTGTATTTTTTTCCCTTTATAGTCAGCCCAACCCAGAAGAGCACCAAAAATCATGGTTGTTCCTGCAATGACAGCAATGCTGCGCATAGCCTCATCAAGACCCACAGACTTCAGGGCAAAACCAAACAGAACCGCTGGCAAGGTCGCAGAAATCAGGTACCAACCCAGACGACTGTTCACCGTTGAGCCTTTACCTGCCACAGAGCCCAGCCAGTCCAGGGCAATTCTGATCAAATCCTGACGAAAATAGACCACAACTGCGATCAATGTGCCAATATGAACAGCCACATCAAATGCCAGCCCCTGATCCGTCCAACCCAACAACTGCGCAGGCAATATCAGATGAGCAGAACTGGAAATTGGCAGAAACTCTGTCAGGCCCTGAAGCAGAGCAAGAATGATTACCTGAAGGCTATCCACGATAGCATCCCTCCCTTACCGGGTAATATCAGCACATATCGGCTTCAAAGAATGGTTAACAAAGAAAAGGCATTTCAGCGTTCACTTTTCTTGAGAGCAACTTTATCCCTGAGATAGACAGGTCTGGCCTGCTCAGCAGGCACTGCAAATCCTTCGTTAAAATCAGCCGCAGCCAGAATAGCGATATCTGCCGCTCTGGGATAAGCCTCGGGAAAACACTTCACCACTTTTGCTGCCAGCAAGTCTTCGAACTGCCAACCCGTTCCCATTCCCAGCCAGTTCTCGTAGCCGTGAAGTGGTTCAAAAGACAACCACCCGGATCAAAAATGGAAACCTCTGAATTACTACCCTTAGAAAAACGTAAATAACCGACAACCAGAAGATTCCTGGCAGCATTTATGCTGGCGTTCCCGGCATGACTACAGGCAAGATACTTAAAACCTGCCTGTGAGAACAACAAAACGCAAAACTGAATCCGACAGCTGAAGGTTTCCAAGTTAACGCAGTTTAGGTATCTTACGCCGACTTTTTCATTTGCAGACTATGTGCCTCTTATGACCGACCCAGTTGAACCTGATCACAGCCCCGATGCGACTAAACGTCGAGAAATAAAAAGTTTTGTCCTGCGCACTGGTCGTATGACCACAGGGCAGCGTCGTGGCTGGGATGAATGCTGGGACAAGTGGGGCCTGCAAAAGGAAGACGGTCCATTAAACATCCGTGAAGTCTTTGGTCGGGAGGCACCTGTCGTACTGGAAATCGGCTACGGCATGGGTCTGTCTCTGGTTGCCATGGCAAAAGCCGAGAGCGACAAGAATTTTATCGGTATTGAAGTGCATCGCCCGGGGGTTGGCAGCCTGTTGAATGAATCCCGGCTGGCAGGTGTTTCCAATGTTCGCAGCTATTGTGACGATGCTGTTGAAGTGCTTCGTGAATGCATAGCCGATGGCAGCCTGTCCAGAGTTCAGATTTATTTCCCTGACCCCTGGCACAAAAAGCGTCATCACAAGCGTCGCCTGGTTCAACCCAAATTTATTGCAGCCATCAGACCGAAACTGGCTCTGGGTGGTGTTATTCATCTGGCCACAGACTGGGAAAACTATGCTGAACAGATGATGGAAGTCATGACGGCCGCTGAAGGTTTTAAAAATCAGGAAGGTAAAAGTCAGTATGCACCAAGGCCAGACTTCAGACCGCTGACCAAGTTTGAAAAGCGCGGTCAAAGACTGGGTCACGGAGTTTGGGATCTGCTGTTCGAGAGAACAGAATAAATCTTACCCCACCCGGAAGGGGCAGAGTTTCAATCGCTTTGCTCCTCTTAGCAACGCCCCAGTTTCTCCGACAATATCCCGACACAGATTGTGATCACCAGCAATACCGGAGCGAGAGTGTAATGATTGAAGTAGCCCAGTAAGTTGCCGAGCCATTGAGGCGCAAAATAAAAGATTGCACCAAACAGGGCGAGATTCAAAACAGCTCTTGCAGGAATTCTCACAGCGGCATGAAGCCGGTTCATCCAATCGGTGCTCCATGAGGCAATAAAACGTCCCACAAAGGCCACTGCTACTGCTGTCAGGGCCATAGCGATAACATCAAGATGCTCACGAGCCAACTTTGACAGAAAAATAATGTTGTCTGTTATCCATTCCATAGTTCACCCTTCGTTTTGAGTAAGGATACAGTTCGCAACAGATTCCAGAAAATGGCGTCCAGTCGCTAATTGAGCGGGGACATCATCCATCAGTAAACAGAGCCAGCAGATCATTCAAAAAGAGTCGTCCCTGTTTCGTTGGCTGTAATCGATCTTGCTCGAGCAAACCTTTTTGGATCGCTTGCCGACATTGAGCGTCTATGTCTGAGTAGGCCATTCCGGTTCTTTGCTGAAACAATGAGTGATCAACCCCCTGGTTAAGACGCAGAACATTCATCATAAACTCAATCGGCAGATCATCCTCATTCAATATTCTATTGCCCGCTTCAAAGGGTTTATCCGCTGCCAGATAGTCGGAGGGCATTCTGGTTTTCCAGTTTCGATAAATCCTGCCCGTCTCCTGCTGGGTCATCTTGCCATGAGCCCCCGCACCAATGCCGATATAGTCACCAAACTGCCAATAGTTCAAATTATGTTTTGCCTGTCTGCCGGGACGACTATAGGCTGAAATCTCGTACTGCTGATAGCCTGCCTCTGCCAGTAAATCCCACCCTTTTTCCTGAATGGACCAGAGGGTATCGTCCTCGGGTAAGACCGGAGGTTTTGAGTAGAAAACCGTATTGGGTTCAATGGTGAGCTGGTACCAGGAAATATGAGTCGGTTCCAGTGCAATTGCTTTCTTCAGATCTGACAGACCGTCCTGAATGCTCTGGCCGGGCAGTCCGTGCATCAGATCAATATTGAAGTTGTCAAAGCCCATCCCCCTCAGGGACTCAATCGCCTTGCGCGCTTCATCTGAACTGTGAATACGACCCAGCGTCTTGAGCTTTTCGTCCTGAAAACTCTGAACCCCCAATGACAATCGGTTGATACCGGCTTTTCGATAATCTTTGAACCGGTCATGTTCATAGGTGCCGGGGTTGGCTTCCATGGTGATTTCAATATCCGGCGAGAAACGGATTCTCTTTTCCAGCTCACAGAGAAAACGATCAAAACCTTTGGCAGACATCAAACTGGGGGTACCGCCTCCGAAGAAAATCGTATAAAGCGCTCTTCCCTGGAGAGTATTCACTTCACTGTCAAAGTCTGTTAACAGGGCATCGATATAAGCGTCTTCTGGAATACCATCGCTGAGCGCATGGGAGTTGAAGTCACAGTAAGGGCATTTTTTGACACACCAGGGAATGTGCACGTAAAGGCTCAATGGAGGAAGTTCGAGCATATTGAGAATCAGGTCAAGTGATTAAAGCGACCAGATGTCATCACCGGCCGCATAGAGAAAAAGTAACAAGCGTCTGTCAGAAGCGTTGTTTCAACTGCTTCAAAAGCTGTGTCATGGCTTTTGCCCGGTGGCTGATGCTGTTTTTCTGTTCCCGACTGAGTTCAGCCGCTGCACAGTTCTGATCAGGCACATAAAAAAGAGGATCATAACCAAAACCCTGATCACCAGAAGGCGCCTCCAGGATGTAGCCCTCCCAGCTACCATGACATATCAGAGGAGTGGGGTCTTCTGCATGGCGCATGTAGACCAGTACACTGTGAAAACGAGCGGTTCTTTGCTCTTTGGGCAATCCTTCCAGTCTCTGCAAGAGCTTCTGATTGTTCTCTCTGTCGGTGGCCTCTTCACCGGCAAATCGTGCCGAGTAAATACCTGGCTGGCCATTCAGGGCATCCACTTCAATCCCGGAGTCATCAGCAATGGCTGCAAGACCTGTGATTTTTGCCGCATTTCTGGCCTTGATCAAAGCGTTTTCTATAAAGGTCAGCCCTGTTTCCTCAGCAGAACCTACGCTGAACTCACTTTGAGCCAACACTTCAAAATCCAGCCCTGAGAGCATCTGCTGAAGCTCCTTCAGCTTGCCCTGATTACCACTGGCCAATACTACTTTCTTTGGCTCTTGCTTTGGCTCTTGCTTTAGCTCTTTTTTTACCAATGACTTCACTGGCCACCCTCGTAAAATTTCTGGCTGAACTGAATGGTATGACTCTGACTGGCGCCTTCAGGGTGTACTTTGATGGTAAATTTTAGCATTTCTTCATTACTGAACCGGAAACCTGCCAGATAATAGATGGCATCACCTTCCCTGATTTCCCTGAATTTCAGCGCTGACTGCTGACCCAGAAGGTTGGCGGTTTTGCCATCAAAAGAGGCTTTTACTGCCTTGCCTTCTTCACTGTCCCTGACGTTTCGGACAACCATATTGACCAAGCCATTTTTTGGCCCGCGCTCCAGGTCATAAGTCTTGGCTATGCCGGGCTGAATAAAGGTGCTGGGGAATGCACTGTAATACACTTCATAGTCGCCAAACCGGGCCGGTTTGTCATTCATGACACGGGCTTCGGGTACCGGGGCAGCATGGGCCCCCGAAAAAACGGCCAGCGCCAACAGTAGACTGAACAGCCTTACACAAGCCATGACTTCACTCTCCTCGAGTCAGATGATAGATAGCCACTTCTCCCATCAGGTTGGGCAGCAGGCGGGTTCTCCAGCCTCCCCTGTTGGCGCTATCTGTTACCATACGATTAATGATCTTCAGCTTTTTCTGATGGCAAAGATCTTCAAAATCCTTAAACGTGCAGAAATGTATATTAGGTGTGTCATACCAGGTATAAGGCATAAATTTGGATACCGGCATTCTACCTTTGGTAGCCAGATACCAACGGCAACGCCAGTGACCAAAATTCGGGAAGGTAACAATGCACTCCCGGCCCACTCTCAGCATTTCATCGAGTGCTAAATGTGGAAACTGCAAGGCCTGTAGAGCTTGAGTCATCACCACGGTATCAAAACTTTGATCGCCAAAATTGTCCAACCCCTGGTCAATGTTTTGCTCAAGAACGTTCACGCCACGTTCAATACAGTTCTGAATATTCTGTGGATTAATCTCCAGCCCATAACCCCGAACCTGCTTGTTTTTGCCCAGGTCTGCCAGCAGAGTGCCTTCACCGCAGACCAGATCAAGAACCCGACTGCCCTGGTCAATCCAGTCACTGATGATGGCAAAATCAACGCGGTTACTCATACAGCAGCCTCTTTGCACTCGACAGCGACTCGTTTCATATAGCCCGAAATGGCATTCACATATCGGGGAATGTTCATCAGGAATGCATCGTGCCCCTGGGGAGCATCCACTTCCATGTAAGAGACCTGCTTGCCCGCCTTCAGGAGTGCATCGGCAATCTCCCTGGAACGCTCCGGGGAGAAACGCCAGTCGGTAGTGAATGAAACCAGCAAAAAGTGTGCTTTGGCTGGAGACAGGGCCTGAGCAAGATCATCATTAAACTTCCGGGCCGGATCAAAATAATCCAGTGCCCGGGTCATCAGCAGATAGGTGTTGGCATCAAAGCTGCCAGAGAAGTGTTCCCCCTGATAGCGGAGATAGCTCTCTACCTGGAACTGAGCGCCATAATCGAAACTGTACTCCCCACTCTTGAGTTCACGGCCAAACTTCTGTCCCATGGCATCATCGGACAGATAGGTGATGTGGCCTACCATCCTGGCTAATCCCAGGCCGTTCTTGGGTAGCGTTCCCTCTTCAAGATATTGGCCATCCCGAAAGTTTTCATCGGAGCGAATGGCCTGACGGGCCACTTCATTGAAGGCAATATTCTGTGCCGACAGTTTCGGTGCAGAGGCAATGACTACAGCATGACGCAGACGTTCAGGATAAGCCATAGACCAGTAAAGCGTTTGCATGCCGCCAAGACTGCCACCCACCACTGCAGCCCATTGTAGAATACCCAGATGATCTGCCAGTCTGGCCTGGCTCTCGACCCAATCTTCCACAGTCAGTATGGGAAAATCAGAACCGTAGAGTTTGCCAGTTTGTGGGTTGATACTGATCGGGCCTGTGCTGCCATGACAACCCCCGAGATTGTTCAGACTGACAACAAAGAAGTGATTGGTATCCAGAGGCTTGCCGGGACCAATAAAGTTATCCCACCAGCCAGGCTTACGGTCTTCCATGGTGTGATAACCGGCTGCATGGTGATGGCCACTGAGCGCGTGGCAAATCAAAACACCATTATTCTTTTCGGTATTCAGCTCACCATAGGTTTCAATTACCAGGTCATATTCGTTCAGGGTTTGACCACAACTTAGCCGAAGGGGCCGATCAAAATGAACCGTTTCGGGTTCGACCAGGCCCACCGAGTCAGGGGGAATAGTTTCTGGCATAGTTACCTATCTATCACTTGTTACCGTGAAACACTTTTCAGCACGTCGAGTGATGAAAAACTGTTCTTTTACTCATGGTGCTTTCCACGGATTGTCCATCGGCATGCATGATCATCAGACGAACACAGTTAACCTGGAAACCCAATCTGCATTCACAATCGGTAGAGGCTGCTGCAAAAGTTGCGAGCATAGCGCAGCACTTTTGCGGCAACCTCAGAACGGGGGAGTGTATCTATTTGATGGATACTTGTCAGTATGCAAGCCGGAGATCGCAAGAGTGAGTTCAGTGAAACAACACTCATCACATCAAATTCCTGGTTTGATACTTCATTGCAGGTGTCATTTTCAATAAAAATGACTTCATCCCCATGAAGATGAAATCTCTTTTTCTGAAATAGAAAATAGCCATTAAAAAATAAATACTGACTCAAGACCTCAGGTTCTTTAGTGGCTAAGCAGAAAACAACGGTCCAGAGCCAACTCCGTCAAAGCCAGCAGATGACTCAGGAAAACACCTTCTACCTGACGTGAAGAAAAGTAAAGATGCTGATCTTGAATGTATTCGTCGACGCTCTGATTACAGGTCAGGGAGATGTAAAAAGCCCTCATCGCTTCATCCTCGACATTGAGAACAGAGACAATTGTTGCGTCGGGTAGTGTCGTTTCGCTCATGCAAAACTCCTTGAGGCATTCCACCTCTATTACACAGGATCTTTGGCTGTCCTGTGCAATTCTGAAAAGCATCAAGATTCCTGAATGACTTCAGTAAAATTCCTGTGAGCCACACCAGCGACCTTTATTACCGTGAAGGTTGTCCCGCTGCACCGACATTAGAGATGGATCAGGAAAAGGGAAGTAATGAGTCGGTAGCAGACTGTTCAACCGGTAAGCGATGCTCGTCGTTTTCAAAGCATTTCTGAAACGATAGATTCACTTCAGAACAGAGTCATAAACATTCGCCTATCACCCTCATTCTTGTGTAATTACTTCGCAAGTATAGCCTGCATATAAGTAACTTATCTGAACTTAGCCTGAAGTATGTGCTATCGTAGAGCCAGTGTAAAAGTCACCCTTAACTGCACAGAAGCCTGCCAAACTGCTGCTTCGTTAGAATAGGCAGGCAGCTATCTGTTACAGACAGGCTGATTTCGTCCGAACTATTTCCCGGTGAAAAAGTAACAACTATGTCCATTGAATCCTTAAGCCAACTTGAAAACAAGCTTCAAAACCTGATCGACAAACTTGAGCTCACTCGAATGGAGCTTGAGGAATTGCGTTCAACCAATAACCGTCTGGAAGACGAAAACACTCATCTGAAACAGGAATTAAGTTCCTGGAGCGACAGGGTGGGTACTCTGTTAGGCAAACTGGACAGCGTATCCGATGAAGCTGAAGATGTGGCATACGAGCAGGCATAAAAGGTCATAAATCAGGTTCATGGCCCATGCTTCGGGAATGAAGCTCCTGCTCTTTAGCTGCCAGGCAGTTTCTACCGCCTGATTGTCATCAGGCGGAGAATGATCCGCTTTCCATTGCTTCAAGTTGCTCCAGCGCTTCAATCCACTCTTCTTCGGTTTCCGCGATGCCCTTCTTATATCGAGTCTGTTGATCGAGCAATAATTTCAAACGTTCTTTTTCTGCACTTTCATAGAGCTCCGGACTGGCCAGTTCAGATTCAACCTCAACCAGCAACGATTGCAACTTCTCCAGTTTTTGCTCCAGAGAATCCACTTTCTTTTTCATCGGCCTGAGCTGCTTACGACGCTCTGCATCCAGACGTTTCTGCTCTTTGCGGGCTTGTGCCGAGTGAGTCGATTGAACCGTTTCAGAAATATTTTCTGATTTATCTTCCTGACGCTGCTGAGTTAACCAGACGCTATAATCCTCCAGATCGCCTTCAAAAGCTTCAACCCGGCCATCATGGACCAGAAAAAGATCGTCTGTAGTACTGCGCAGGAGATTACGATCATGCGACACCAGTATCATGGCTCCTTCGAATGTCTGCAGAGCCATAGTCAGAGCATGACGCATCTCAAGGTCAAGGTGGTTGGTTGGTTCATCCAGCAACAGCAGGTTAGGCTTTTGCCAGGCTACAATAGCCAGGGCCAGCCTCGCCTGTTCGCCACCAGAAAAACCTGCAATCGTTTCCAGAGCCTTATCACCATGAAAACCAAAACCGCCCAGAAAGTTTCTCAACTCCTGTTCCCGTGCCCCAGGCGACATTCGTTGTAGATGAAGCAATGGGCTGGCATCGGCATCGAGTTTTTCCAATTGATGCTGGGCAAAGTATCCTACTCTCAGGTGCTCTCCATCATGTCTCTGGCCAGCTACCAGAGGAAGCTCTCCAGCCAGTGTCCGAATCAAGGTTGATTTACCCGCACCGTTAGCCCCCAGCAAACCAATGCGACTGCCAGGCAGGATATTCAGTTTCAGCCTGATAAGTGTGTTGCCTTTATAACCCAGCTCCGCCTTGTCGAGGGTCAGCAGTGGTGAAGACATTTTTTCAGGATCAGGAAAGCTGAAGCTGAAAGGTGAATCGACGTGGGCCGGCGCTATTTCTTCCAGTCTCGCCAGCGCTTTTAAGCGACTCTGTGCCTGTTTCGCCTTGGTCGCTTTAGCACGAAACCGCTCAACAAACGTCTCCATGTGAGCGCGCTGCTTTTGTTGCTTTTCAAAAGCAGCCTGCTGCTGTTGAAGACGCTCAGAGCGCATCCGTTCAAAAGCAGAATAGTTACCACGATAGGTGTGCAGTTTCCGATGCTCAATATGGAGGGTAATGTCAATCACTGCGTCCAGAAAATCACGGTCGTGAGAGATGATAATCAACGTCCCCTGGTAACGCTTAAGAAAGCTTTCCAGCCAGACAATAGCGTCCAGATCGAGGTGGTTGGTTGGCTCATCAAGGAAAAGTAAATCCGAACGACACATGAGAGTTCTTGCCAGATTCAATCTCATTATCCAGCCACCGGAGAAATCTTTTACGCTACAGTCGATTTTTTCATGGGAAAATCCAAGACCATGGAGCATTTGTTCGGCACGGGAACGTGCTGTGTAGCCATCTGCCTGAAGCAGCTTTTCGTGAAGTTCGGCAAGCCTGCCATGCTCTTGTTCTTGTTCGGCACGCTTGATGGATTTTTCTATTTCCCGAAGTGTCTCATCACCGTCCAGCACATAATCGACGGCTTTCTGGTCCAGAGCCAAAACCTCCTGGGCCATATGAGCAATCCCCCGACCCGCATCGATGCCGACATCGCCCTTGTCCGGTTGCAGGTTACCCATAATCAGGGCCAGCAGACTCGACTTGCCACACCCATTGGCGCCCACCAGTCCAACATGCTGGCCGTGATGAATTGTTGCGCTGGTTTCTTCCAGCAAAACCTTGCCAGAGCGCAATAAACTGACTGAGTTCAAATTAATCATGGCGCGCATTATAAACGCTGTTTCACTGGCATTCCTACGGGAATATGAACCCACTGTGGATTCAAAGATCGACATACCACAAGAAGTTAATATCTGGCAGGCTGATCAAGACATTCGAGATCAAAACCCGGGGCAGGCTACTTCCAAAAATGTGGCAACGTAATTATTGCCACAAAGAAGTACTCGCTGATAGCTGGCGAGAGGGAGACGGATTATTCGATTTTATTGCAGGAGAGGCTTTCCTCTCCTGCGGATACTGCTTAAGAGATTAACGCTTGTCTTTTCTCTTGGCTGTCGCTTTCTTCCTGGCTGGGGCCTTTTTGGCAGCGGCCTTGCGAACTGGCGCTTTTTTCTTCACTACCGCCTTCTTGGCAGCTGCTTTACGAGCAGGCGCCTTTTTCTTGGCTACTGTCTTTTTGGCAGCCGCTTTACGAGCAGGCGCCTTTTTCTTGGCGGGCGCTTTTTTCTTGGCATCGGCCTTAGCCTTAGTCTTTGCTTTCTTCAAAGACTCTTTAGCCTTATCCAGTTTTTTCTTAAGCGCTTCAATTTCTTTTTCCAGCTTCTTAACCGGATCTACCTTGCGGGTAGTCTTCTTCGCTGCAGTTTTTTTAACTGCAGGCTTTTTGGCGGCTGCTTTTTTAGCTGCAGGCTTTTTGACTGCTGCTTTTTTAGCTGCCGGTTTTTTTTCAACTGGCTTTTTAGCCGCTGGTTTTTTAACAGCCTTTTTAGCAGCTGGTTTCTTTTTGGCTACAGGCATTTGGTCATCCCTCGTCATTGCCCTTAGAAGTACCTCTATATAAAAGCTGAATAATTTATATCCAGTTTTAATTAGAAAATAGAGTGCTTATCACGCGACTGCAAATTTTTTTATACATTTTTTTATATAAAATGATTTTTTTCCTTCAAAAAAAACTTGCCGCCTCTCGTTTTATTTTTTTATGAGAGTCATTTAACCCTTGTATTTAAGGCATTTTTGTATAACCAATGTTCCATAGCACTTGCTATCTCTTGATGTTTGCACAAAGATGGAGGAACTTTTGTACTAAGAAAAATTTGACCCTTTCTTTGTCGAGCTAACACAAACACTCATGAGCCGGAAATGCAGCCTGGTCGGAACATGAAAACAATCACTGCAAATTCAGGAAGAGCTGCATTTTCGCAATAAATAGAGAGACTTCATGAGACTAAAAGCACTTGCTAGCATCGCCCTGATGTCCTGTTCCATGCAATCAGTTGCTGTCCTGGAGAAAGAGTCAGACAAACTCAGCTACAGTCTGGGTGCAATTTTGGCCGAGCAACTCAAGCAGTTCGAGGGCATTAACTCAGACGCATTGTCTCAGGGAATCAAGGATACTCTGGAGAACAAACCTTTGGCTTTTGACAAGCAGGAAATGTTCAAGCTGATCGAAAAAGCCCGAAAGGATCAAGAGAAAAAACGTCAGGAACAACTGGCAGAAGAAGCAAAAAAGAACCTTGAAAAAGGTCAGGCTTTCCTGAAAGATAACTCTAAAAAGTCAGGCATAAAGACACTGAAAAGTGGCCTTCAATACAAAGTGATTAAAAGCGGTCAAGGTATTAAACCACAAGAAAACAGTGAAGTGACTGTCCATTACGAAGGACGTCTTGTTGATGGCAGGGTCTTTGACAGTTCATACAGCATAAACCAACCGGTGACGTTCAAACTGAATCAGGTCATCAAAGGCTGGACTGAAGGTCTGAAGCAGATGCAAGAAGGTTCCATTTGGGAACTTTATATCCCTTCGGACCTCGCTTATGGTCCCGGAGGTATTCCCGGGAGAATCAGACCTAATGAGGTGCTGATTTTTAAAGTTGAGCTTTTGAGTGTGAGAAAAGACTCACAGGTCAATGAGGAGAAACAGAAGTAAATATCCCCATCATTGACTGAGCGGTTTCCTTCATACTGCGTGCTGGAAGATATTCAGACTATCTGCCGGCATTACTAATGCTGGGAGAGCAATTCTCTGTGAGATTCGTGAAGCACTTCAATCATCTGGTCTTCCAGAGAAAAACGTTCTTCCAAAGCTTCACCTAGCTCGGACAGGTGAGCCTGCAGCATAGACACACTACTAAGGGACTCACAACCGTCGTTAAAATCCAGACAAACCTGCGTATTTTTTTCCAGTTCGGGCAGAATAGAGTGAGCCATTTCTACTCCCCCATCATTAAAATCAATACCTTCCTGAATCAGTTGTTCGTAGACTTCGAAATGACCAGCTGAAACATAATCAACCAGAATCTGGCACATTTCTTTCAATTTATTTGCAACAGGCCTTTTATCATCGTGAAATTGATTCACTCCATTGATTGAGCAGTAGAGAACGATCAGAGCCTGCCGCTCGTTTAGCCAGCGGTCAATGATTTCTGATACGCCACCCCAACGTTCTCTGGCCGTTTTGCACCCCTCCAGCATGACTATTCCTCTTCGTTTGGATCTCATCTACTCGAAACGGGATCACTTTATCGCCCCTTAAAAATGACGACTCAGTTGCTAGGTTATGACAGTGGATTTTTTGCGGCAAGAGGTAATTTCAATTTACTGTAAATTTCGATCTGAATTATATTTGTACACTCGCTCCAAAAGTCGTTTTTTCAGGGATTTGAGCGTTTTTTAATTCTATTAAGGATAAGAAGATCAGATTTCATTAAAAAAAATTATTTAATAATGCAGTCAAAAAAGAGACTCTGTCTTCCATGCCCTGAACTCCCGGCTCATCTAAAAACAGGGTATGACCAATGACATAAAAATAACACAGGAGAAAACAGTTAAAACAACTTTATACCCTCCATCAGGAAAGGTTTTTCCAGTAAAAAGAAAGCTCCATGCGTGAGAAAGTCTGACAGGATCCGAAGAACATTCGACTTACTCACCAGATCCGTTTTTTCAAAAAATCATGAATCATTCAGATTCAAAATAATGTTTCAGAAACTCATCAAAATGGGTCGAGTCAGACGCTTTCAATCGATCCTGGTCTGCTCTCGATTCTGCGGCTATACGCCCAAAATACTCCAACCTTTCAGGCTCAATCTCTTGTTGGCTGAAATAGCGGGAGTGCACTTCAGACTGCTTGAGCATCCAATTAATATAACCGTCTCCGCTACTTTTTAGTGCCTGCAGGATTCTGGCTGAGGGTGTGCACTCAGAATCCAGTAGCTTCTCTTTCTGCTGAATCAGGGATTCCGAGAACAGATCAGACTCATTGGCCTGATCCAGTATCCGGGCCACGGGCATCATTTTGTCGATTAAACTCAGTCCCCAATCAGTCAGAGTGACCGGACCTTGCTCATCATTTAACTTCAAGCCGGGACGTCTTCCTTCTGAAACAGTTCGGGCAAAGTTTTCAGTCACTCGCTGGCACTCTGCATGATCAATTTCAGGACTGTCCATCAAAGCGGTAAACACCAGAAAAACATCCAGAAACGCAGCATCGACCATGGACAACCCCAGCGGCTCCATTGGATTAATGTCCATGCAGCGCACTTCAACGTATTCAACGCCATAATTTGATAATGCGGTCAGGGGCTTCTCGCCCCGTTTGGCAATTCGCTTGGGTCGAATGTTGCTGTAATACTCGTTCTCGATCTGGAGAAGATTGGTATTCAGCTGTAGATAACGATCGCCATTTTTGAGCCCGATCTCTTCATAAGGCTGATAGGGGGTTTTAATGGCTTTAGCAAGGCTGGAAACATACTCTCCCAGAGTGTTGTAACAAATACTCAAAGATGACTGAGCATTATTGGTGTAGCCCAGGTCACTCATTCGCAGAGAGGTTGCCCAGGGCAAATACAATGTGTCTTCATCCAGTTTTGCCAGTGATTCGATGGGTTTTTGTTGAGTAAAGAAACTCTTGCTCACTGCAGGTGAAGCTCCGAAAAGATACATCAGCAGCCAGGAATATCGGCGAAAGTTTCTGATCATTGCCAGATAGGATTCTGACTGGAAATCTTCCAGAGAACGATCTGAAGACTCAGCATCAGACAACAACTGCCAGAGTGACTCCGGCAACGAAAAGTTATAGTGAATGCCGGCAATAGTCTGCATGGCCTTGCCATAACGATGCGCCAGTCCTTCACGGTAGACAGTCTTCATTTTGCCTGGGTTAGAGTCGCCATAACGGGCAATAGGAATACTCTGCTCACCTTCCAGCAAAGCCGGCATACTGCCCGCCCAGAGCGTTTCACTATCAAGGTTTTGGCAGGTGTAGCTATGAAGCTCTTCCAGAAACTTCATGACATCTTCCAGCTTGCAGTAGACCGGAGTAATGAACTCTAGCAAAGCTTCAGAGTAGTCAGTCGTGATATAGGGGTGCGTCAGAGTCCTGCCCAAGACTTCCGGATGAGAAAACTGCGACAAACGTGCGTCAGCCGATACCCGCAGCCCTTCACGTTCGATTCCATGTCGTATACCACTGAGCAGGTTTTGGTTGGACGACTGCTGAAGCAGTTGCAGACGAAACTCATACTGGCTAGTCAAAATACAATTCCAATCCAGGTGCGTTTTTTTGAGATCAACACTCTGCCCGGGAGCCTGCGAGCAGTGTATAAGGCGGTAATCATTTCTTGGAACGGACTATATAACGTTAGAATCTGCCTTGCACCTATCGAATAACTGCGAAGTCTCTCAGACCGTGAGCAGCCTCTCAGAGGCTGCTCCTGTGACCCACTTACTTTCTCAGCTTTTTAGCATTGGCAAACAGATCAGCAAAAGAACCAGCGGACTGCTCTTTTTTAACCTGCTGGTTGTTTCTTTTGCCACCACGATTTTGAGGTTTTGTGCCACCAGTGCGTTCACCACGAGGCTGCTGCCTCGCCTGAGCCACTTCTTCAGCCTTGTCACCCATGCGCATGGAGAGTCCAATACGCTTGCGCTGGACGTCTACTTCCATGACTTTGACCTTGACGATATCACCGGCCTTAACCACTTCAGCAGGATCTTTTACGAAGGTGTTGGACAGCGCAGAAATATGCACCAGACCATCCTGATGAACACCCACATCAACAAAGGCACCAAAGTTGGTTACGTTGGTAACAACGCCTTCCAGCTCCATGTTCAGCTTCAGGTCACTGATTTTTTCAACACCTTCCTGGAATTCCGGCGCCTTGAATTCTGGACGAGGGTCACGTCCGGGCTTGTCCAGTTCAGAAATAATGTCGGTCACGGTGGGCAGACCAAAGCTTTCATCCGTAAACGTTTTGGGATCCAGAGACCTCAGGAACAGGGAGTCACCAATCAGGCCGTGCACTGCGCGCTCGGACTGACTGGCAATCTTTTCCACAACCGGATATGACTCAGGGTGCACTGCAGAAGCATCCAGAGGGTTTTCACCATTCATGACGCGCAGGAAACCTGCAGCCTGTTCAAATGCTTTAGGACCAAAACGACCTACTTTCTTGAGTGCTTCACGATCAGAAAACACACCGTTCTGGTCTCGGAAGGCAACAATGTTATCTGCCAGCGTTCTGTTTAAGCCGGACACACGGGTCAGCAAAGCACTGGAAGCTGTGTTTACATCAACACCGACAGCGTTTACACAATCTTCAACAACCGCTTCCAAAGAGCGCGACAACTGAGTCTGACTGACATCGTGCTGATACTGGCCGACACCAATCGCTTTAGGTTCAATTTTAACCAGTTCAGCCAGTGGGTCTTGCAGACGACGAGCAATGGATACGGCACCACGAATAGAAACATCCAGGTCCGGGAATTCACGAGCTGCCAGTTCAGAGGCAGAATAAACCGATGCACCGGCTTCACTGACGACAATTTTAGTCAGACCCAGTTTGGGGTAAGCTCTCATCAGTTCTGCGACGAGACGATCCGTTTCACGGGATGCCGTGCCATTGCCAATACTGACCAGCTCGACACTGTGAGTCAGACAGAGAGTTGCCAGTGTACCCAGAGCCTCTTTCCACTGACGCTGAGGCGCGTGGGGGAAGATGGTGGTGTGCTCTACCAGTTTGCCTGTAGCGTCCACGACGGCCACTTTAACACCCGTTCGCAGACCCGGATCAAGACCCAGAGTTGGGCGCAGCCCCGCAGGAGCTGCCAAAAGCAGATCTTTCAGGTTCTTGGCAAAAACCTTGATCGCTTCTTCCTCTGCACTTTCACGTATGCGGGTCATCAAGTCAGTTTCAAGCTGGGTCAGGAGCTTTACTCTCCAGGTCCAGCGCACGACATCTTTTAGCCACTTGTCAGCCGCTCTGCCCTGATCAGCAATGTGCCAGTGGTCCGCAATGACTTTTTCGCAGGGATGCGTTTCCAGACGCGAATCAGGTTCATTCTCCAAACGAATGTTAGACTGAAGCACACCTTCATTACGGCCACGGAAGATCGCCAGAGCACGATGAGAAGGAACCTGTTTGATCGGCTCATCATGTTCAAAGTAGTCGCGGAACTTCGCACCCTCTTCTTCCTTGCCTTCAACACTCCGGCTGGAAAGAATGCCTTGACTCCATAACATATCCCGGAGTTTGCCCAGCAGTTCAGCGTCTTCACTGAACCTTTCCATCAGAATGTAGCGGGCACCTTCGAGTGCCGCCTTACTGTCAGCAACGCCTTTATTAACATCAACAAAATCGGCAGCAACCGCTTCCGGATCGGTATCCGGCTCGTTGAACAGTTGATCAGCCAAAGCTTCCAAACCGGCTTCAATGGCGATCTGACCTTTGGTACGACGTTTCGGCTTATAGGGAAGATAAAGATCTTCAAGGCGGGTTTTAGTGTCCGCAGCACGAATGTCCTTTTCCAGCTCAGGCGTCAGTTTCTCCTGATCCCGAATACTGTTCAGAACCGTTTCACGACGCTCCTCCAACTCACGAAGATACCGCAGACGCTCTTCCAGCGTACGCAGTTGTGTATCATCAAGAGCGCCTGTAGCCTCTTTACGGTATCGGGCAATAAAAGGAACGGTTGCGCCATCATCCAGCAATGCAACAGCACTGGTGACCTGCTCCGGACGAACGTTCAGCTCTTCAGCGATACGCTGAAAGATGATTTCCATAGAACCCACTCAATGTTAACTTTGAATTTATCGAATACGGTACAAAATAATATCCGCACCATTAGAGCAGACTGACAGGCATTTAGGCAAAAGTCCTGAAAACGTTCCTGCCTGGAAGCTATCAACTTGTCTTCACCCAGCTTGCCAGAGTATTGAGGGTCGAGGGCGTGTTCAGCATCAGCAAACGCATAGTTAGCACTCTGCTTGCGGTCACCCATACGCATGACTGCGCGCTTGCCAAACTGCCTGTCAATCTGACCAGGGCTGCGACCACGACTCTTTTCTATCGTCATCCGTTGTTGATACCCTCAACGAGCTCTTTTTGACAAGAGACTGTGTGAATGACTCCCACCAAACTGCCTAATGCAGCTATGGCCAGAGCTTCTATAGTCCGTAGGCCGTATTCTAATGACAATCGATTGATTGTCACGGGGTGATGGCAGCGATTCTGTTATCTTAAGCAGACTTTGCTACACAATATTGGAGTAACTGATAAGACCCTTTGTGCCAGTCGGGGCTGTCCGCAACAGAAGTACGCTCCCTGTACACCGGATAAGCCGGCTGTCATCTTAATCCTTCTTCGTCCATTTAAGAAAGAGACAGCCTCAACTTCTGTACAAAACTAGTCTTTGAATCGCCCTGGTACCAAGACTTGACGCCCTGACTTGGTTGAAACCAGATTTTCATCCGTGTCTTTTGAACGCTTGCGCTTAAGCGCTTGTTTATCGTTATCCTCGTCCTTTTTACCTTCACCCTCATCCTTTGATTGACGCCTTTTGGTGGTATGGCTGATGGTGGTATGGCTGGGCAGTGACGTTTTTACCGGTTGTACTTTGCTGGCAGTACTTCTTCTGTCTGTCCTGAGATACTCGAGTTTAGCCCTCCAATTAAAGTCGATATTGCATCTGTCAATTTCCATGTCGAGCCACAATACCATCAGAGCCATTTCAGTGGGCTTCATCATGCTGGTCTCACGGAATAAAGCATCCAGAACTGACAAGAGAGTGTCCTCGAACACTTTAAATTCCTCAAGGGATTTATTCTTTATGAATCCTTCCAATTCGCTAAAGTGAAAAAGAAGATTCCATAATACCTGTGAACGGAA
>NZ_JAHHPS010000395.1:0-2455 GCF_024606275.1 Endozoicomonas sp. SESOKO4
CTTCTGGAACCCCTGGCTGTTGGGCAACCTCTGTTGGTTAATGGCCAATTACAAGCCTACCCACAAACTCATGTCACCTTACTGTGGCCTGAGTCTGTGAAAGCACAGTCTTCAGTACTCGGTTCGATGATCGCCATAGGTAAACCCTGTCCTGCAGTTGACATCTGGCAAATCAATGGGACCAGATATGACATCCCACGGTCTGAGCTGCCCGAACGGGCACTTAAGTCTCTTTACGAAGCGTTTAAAAGCGTACCTCATCACTTTTGTAAGCCTCTGCCCGGAGTGACCGAAGGGTTGCTGAATAACCTGATTCTGGCTGCCCGCAGAGCACAGGCGATTGATCAGTCCCCGGAGCTCTTACCCCGCCATTGGCGCAAAGCCATCAATAGCGTCATTACCCATGGCACCCGACAGAATCCGGCAGTACGGGATTTTATGAAAGTAGCCTGTTGGCAGTTATTGCCGGACGCCTGTGAAAAGCCGGATGCTCATAAGAAGCCCGATGAGCATCAAACCGCCTGGGTAGACCCGGATTGGTTAAACGACATTATCAACTGTGCTCCGCGGCTCGATAGAGCGTTTGTGAAGCAGAACCTATGGCCACTGGCCAGAGCTTTTGACCCGGCAATCTTTAAGGGCACTGAATTTGAACTGTCCTATGAAAAACCATTTCCAGGTCGGGGTGAAAAACAAATTCTGGAAAGGCTCTGTGTCATGATTGTGGCCCATGCTCCTGAAGAACAAAGACAGGCAATGGCGAATCAGTTGGCAGTCGATCCGTCGGAAGCCAAGCCCTGTCAAACGCTGGCCATAAGGCCATCAAGACAGATTAAACGTTTGGAAGACGCACTGGCTTCTGGCTGGCAGTTACCTTTGCCACCAGGACAGACCCGATCCGATGCCATTCACTCTCTGGCCACTGATTGCTTTCATATTACCAGAGCAGCAAATGCTGACTCAGCGGGCATTGAACGCATAGTAAATCGCCTGTCTGAATCACTGGAATGGCAAGGTTCTACTGATAAACCCCTGTTAGCACTGGCTCAAGATCTTTATCACGGCAAGCTGAATCAGAAGGATCGTGAAAGCCGCCGATTATCACGACTTCATGACCGGCTGAAGGACTCTCCTGTTATCTTCCTGCAGGGTGAAACCGGCACTGGGAAAAGTTACTTTTCCGCAAGAATGGCTGAGGCTTCAGGACAGGCTTTGGTGTTGTCCCTTGGGCCTTCTGACAGCGAACAGACTCTGATGAAACGCTGGCAGTGGCAAGAGCACGACGATGGCGACCGCTCCATGGAGCAGCAAAATCGAGCGCTGATGGAATGGGCCAGGACACGGGACGAAGACAGGCACTGTGCCGGAGAAAAATACGTCACCCTGGTTCTGGATGAAGCTAACCTCGCCAACGCAGGATTGCTCGCGTCATTGAATGGCTTATGGGAATCGAAACCCTGCATTTATGTCAATGGTCATCCTGTGAATGTCAGCTCAAAACACCGGGTGATTCTCACCGGTAACCCCGATCATTATGGCGGGCGCCAGCTGGACCCGGCTCTGAAAGAGAAACTGCCCAGAGCTTACTACCCCCGCCTGGACCGGGCTTTCCTGCGGGACAGGGTAGTGGGGCCGACTCTGCTCAAACAGCTACAGCGGCATCTGCCAGACCATCAAATAACTGATATTGAAAAAAATGCCACCGAGAGTGTGATGGCGCTCTGGCAATATTACCAGGAGCTGTTGCCAGAGCATGAGTTTACCCCCAGGGACTTGACTGATATCTGTAGTTGGATGGGTTGGTATCTGGATCGTGCACTACCCGTTAACAACAGTGTTACCTATCAGCAAATAAACGGTTTAATCCAGCAAAGTTTTCGGGATGTACTGGGTTCCGAAATCAGCGAGACTCATCAGGATGCCCTGTCAGCACTGGAAATCTGGTTTGCTGCCCGTTATGACCCGGACAATACCCTGAGCAACAAAGTTCATAACCAGACTCTGCCGGATATAGAACGGACCTTCAAAACCTTCACCGAAAAAAACCGACCTGACTTTGATACTTCCGGATCGGCAGTCAGTGAGCTGGTGCAACGGCTGGGACAGGATTTAAGCCGCTGTCAGCAGGCTTATCATCTCAACAGGAAACACGACGGTCGTCAGGCGACACTGATTGAAGGCCCCGCCGGACGGGGTAAAGATGTCACTCTGAATCTGGTGATTGAAAGTGTCAAACGACAGGCTGAACAACGGGGAGAACCCATGCCGGAGGTCTTTCCCCTGAATGCCTGTGATTGTTCCTGGGACAAAGTGTCTGAAAAGATCCGGGCGGCAAAAGTGCATGGCGGCATCGTGGTCATCTCGGAAATGAATCTGATTGACAGCCAGCATCTGGAAGGCGAGTTGAACGATATTCTGGCCGGTGACGCCCACCCGGGCTTCCATCTGTTTGCCA
>NZ_JAHHPS010000038.1:0-4554 GCF_024606275.1 Endozoicomonas sp. SESOKO4
GTGAGAAGATTAAAGAGCTCAATGGCAAGCTGAAAAAGCTGCCCTTTATTGATGACTTTGATCTCAAGTACAACAACCTGATCAAAGTTCCCAGCCCCAGTAACAAGGCTGTGATGTTTTGTGTCATGGATGTCTCCGGCTCCATGACACAGGAAATCAAAGACATGGCCAAGCGCTTTTTCATCCTGCTCTATCTGTTCCTGCAACGTAATTACAAACAGATCGAAGTCGTCTTTATTCGGCACCACACTGCCGCAAAGGAAGTCGATGAGGATGACTTCTTTTATTCCCGGGAAACCGGCGGAACCATTGTGTCCAGTGCCCTGGAAATGACCCGCGACATTATCAATAACCGTTACAATCCGGTGGACTGGAACATTTATGTTGCTCAGGCTTCCGATGGCGATAACTGGGAAGGGGATTCCAGCGTTTGCTCCAAAATTCTGACTGAACAGATCATGTCAAAGGTTCAATATTTTTCCTACGTCGAAATCACCGACCGGGCTCACCAGAACCTGTGGCGTGAATACGAAAGCATAGCTGAACAGTTCGCCGATCAGTTTGCCATGCAGCAAATCAAAACACCGAATGACATTTATCCGGTGTTCCGTCGCCTGTTTGAGAAAAAAGAAACCGTATAAGCGATAAATCAGTCATGAGTGAGGTGACGGCCATGAGCAAGGGGAAAGCGGCTAAAGAGAAACAACCCATCTCCACGGGTTCAGAATGGACTTTTGATCTCATTCAGGAATACGACCGTGAGCTGGCACGTCTGGCTGACAAGTTCCGGCTGGACACTTACCCGAATCAGATTGAGGTCATCAGTGCCGAACAGATGATGGATGCCTACTCTTCCACAGGTATGCCATTAATGTACAGCCACTGGAGCTTTGGCAAACAGTTTCTCCATACCCAGCAGAATTATCAGCGTGGCCGCATGGGGCTGGCTTATGAAATTGTGATCAACTCCAACCCCTGCATTGCTTATCTCATGGAAGAAAACACCATGACCATGCAGGCTCTGGTTCTGGCCCATGCCAGTTATGGTCATAACTCTTTTTTCAAGAGTAACTATCTGTTCCAGACCTGGACCGATGCCGAGTCCATCATTGACTACCTGATGTTTGCCAAACGTTATGTTGCTGAGTGCGAAGAAAAATATGGCGTTGAAGCGGTTGAAGATGTTCTGGACGCTGCCCATGCTCTTATGAATCAGGGTGTGAATCGCTATAAGCGCCCAAGACCACTATCAGCAGAACAGGAAAAAGAGCGCCAGCAGGAAAGAGCAGAATACATTCAGAGAACCCTGAACGACATCTGGAGCACCATTCCAAAAGCTGAAGAGAAAGAAGAGAAAAAAGTTCAACGCTTTCCCAAAGACCCGGAAGAAAACATTCTCTACTTTCTGGAAAAAAATGCACCACTGCTGGAAACCTGGCAGCGTGAACTGCTGCGAATCGTCAGGAAAGTGTCCCAATACTATTACCCTCAACGCCAAACCCAGGTCATGAACGAAGGCTGGGCCTGCTTCTGGCACTACCATCTTCTCCATGAGCTTTATGAGGAAGGAAAAGTCACCGATGGCTTTATGCTGGAGTTCCTGCACTCTCACTCCAGCGTCGTGTACCAGCCTCCTTTTGATAGCCCACACTACAGCGGCATTAACCCCTACACACTGGGCTTTAGTATGTTCCAGGATATTCGCAGAATCTGTGAAAATCCTACCGATGAAGACAAGCACTGGTTCCCGGACATTGCCGGCAGTGACTGGCTGGAAACCGTGCACTTTGCGATGCAGAACTTCAAGGATGAAAGCTTTATTTTACAATTCCTGTCTCCCAAGGTCATGAGAGACCTCAGACTCTTCTCGATTCTCGATGACGACAGCAAATCCTATCTGGAAGTCGATGCGATTCATAACAGCACCGGATATAAAGAAGTAAGGGAGTCACTGGCTGCCCAATACAACCTTGGGAACCGAGAACCCAATATCCAGGTATTTGACGTCGACGTTCGTGGCGACCGTACCCTGACCCTGAGACATTACCAGCATCAGGGACGCCCGTTGGACAATAGCACTGAAGAATTACTCAGGCATGTACATCGTCTCTGGCAATTTGATGTCAAACTGGAGTCGGTTAACATTGATAACAAGGTCAGCAAAAGCTATCAATGTCCAGATAAGAAAGATTCCGAAAAGTCTCGCTAAAAGATATGAGAGACAAACAAGATTCTTTTTAATATTTAAAACTAATAAGAATTAAAAAGTAATCTAATCCTGCCTGTACCCTATCCATTGATAACCCATACCCCACTGTCATGGCAGTGGGATATGCACCTCCTGTTCGATGCAAAAAAAGGGGATTACGTCCATAGCCTGAGATTTAATCGATAACGATACTCTTAAAGAGCCAAATGCACAGCTAGCTATCTGGTTCTTTAAGAAATAAGCAATATCAAGTCAAAACCATTCAATTCATTAGCACGTCTGATTGACCCAAAACTGTTTATCTATTGTACAATCGCCCCTATCAACTCATAAAATGTTATTAAATCTATTTGAATAGGTCATAAAAGCACATTAAATGCTTCCATCAATTTAAAGCTTCCTGTATAAATAGGCACTTTCATCGTTGAAAATCATTAATACCCCACCGATTTGGCCTGAATTGGGAGTTCCTTGAATGAACGTTTTTGAAGAAATTCATCACCGCCTGAGCAGTAAAGCACGGATCCGCTCTCTGTTTAAAGATGTTCATGTTGAAGATCTTGAGCGTATCATCTCCAGAATGCAGGACGTACTGCAGGAGAAAGTTGAAGCCCGCAATAAAATTGACGAAGAGCGTCAAGCCAAACTGAAAAGCATTGAAGCCGTTAAGCAAATCATGGCTGAGCGTGGCATTTCAATGGATGATCTGGACCACCTGGAAGTAGCGGCTCCAAAACGTCGTCGTAATGTCCAGAGATTTACTTTTGAATACCGAACTGAAGCGGGAGACACCGTTCAGTGGGATGGCTCTACCACAGGCCGTCTGCCACGTGACTTCCAGAGCTACCTGGACCGCACCGGCAAGAAGCGTCTGGACTGCGTGGTTGAAGAAGAATAAGTCGACCGTTTTCAGGATTTCAGACTCGCCTCCAGTCCGCTGTTTCTTGAATACAGACATCATTCAATAGTCAGGGTAACAGACTCTGAGAAACAAACCATTCGAATGACGAGACCATCAGAAGATTAATCGTTTTTTGGTGGTCTGCTAAAAAGCATAAAAGGAGCTACCACTCCTTTTATGCTTTTTTCATGAGTGTTCCAGCTCAAGGCATTTTGCCGGGAAATGGCAAACAAAACGGCTGCCTTTCCCCGGATGACTGCTGATAGTGAGTTTGCCTCCATGTCTTAGCATGACGTGCTTGACGATAGCCAACCCGAGTCCTGTTCCTCCGGTACTCTGGCTACGGCTTTTATCAATCCGGTAAAAACGTTCAGTCAACCTGGGAATATGCATGGGGTCAATACCGACACCGTTATCTTTCACCATCATATGTCCGCCTTCCTTATCCTGCCACCAGCGCAAATGTATCTTGCCACCTTGCGGTGTATAGCGCACAGCATTAAAGACCAGATTCGAGAAGGCACTGCGTAACTCACTGCTACTGCCAGCCAAAAAGACATCTTCAGGACAGTCCAGTGAAATCTGATGCTGGTTTTCGCCACTGAGTGCACACCCGTCTTCAACAATGCTGTTCAGCATGGTTTTAAGATGCACCCCGTTTTCATCTGCCTGAGCTTCGGCCGACTCCAGCTTGGACAGCAACAGCAGGTCTGCCACCAGATTCTGCATTCTCAGTGACTGTTCCTGCATCCTGTTTAGCGCTTTCTCCCAAACAGGAGGCAGGCCTGAATCGGGGCCCAGACTGTCCAGCATGGTTTCAAGGTACCCGGACACAACTGTCAGCGGTGTTCTCAATTCATGAGAAACATTAGCAACAAAGTCTTTTCTCATGACCTCCAGCTGATTCAAACGCGTGACATCTCTCACGGTCATCAGACGATTGCCTTTGCCATACACCGTTATATTAAATTGCAGTTGATAATCCGGATTGACAGGAGAGGGAATCTCAAGAGCTTTTTGATAACCACCCTGCTCAAAGTAGTCAGCAAACCTTGGATCACGCAACAGGTTGGTAATCAATTGCCCTTTATCGTCAGGCGTCTTCAGACCCATCAAGCTTTCAGCAGCAGGATTCCACCATTCCAGGTTACTCTGATTATCGATCATCACAACACCGTCATTAAGCGCAGCAGTTGATTCCTGAACGCGCTCAATCACTCCGGCCAGCTTTTGCCGGGAGCGACTGTGCTGTTTCTGTAATCGATAGATACCATCAAAAATTTCACCCCAGAACCCTTTACTCTCAGGGGGTTCTTTGCTCCTGGCCTTGGGATCATTCAGCCAGACCAGTAGTTTGAAAAGTTGGCGGAAGCTCCAGACAAAATAACCCCCCATCCCCACACAGAGCCCTAAAAAAGGTTGTCCACTTAGCCAGCCCAGGGAA
>NZ_JAHHPS010000396.1:0-1221 GCF_024606275.1 Endozoicomonas sp. SESOKO4
TTGTTGACCTGCACTGATTGCATATGCCTTCATGGCCTTGAGTCTTCCAGCTGCGCGATAGAATCGATTGTTCCAACTCATGGTTTTTAGCCATTCGTCAGCATCGATTTCAAGTCTTGTCAGGATAGGAGGTGAGCTTTCTGGTATAGAACCTTTCTTATCCGTTCTCAATGCTCTTCCACTCCAGTCCACTAGCTCCAGGTAATCATGAAGAATATAAGGCAATGCTTTATTCGTATTTTGCCCCTGACTCTGAAAAGGCTTCAACATGAACGGCTGGTTGCAATCTGTCGCTTCAGTAGCTTTTTCGATACGTTTCTGGATAGAGGTATAGTCCGATTGTTCCGATGTGGATGCCAGTTTTGCCCGGACAGGATTCAGGTCAACATATGCCATGCAGGTCAGCAAAGCCGACTCATCCAGTAACGCCTGACTCTTAAAACGCCCTTCCCAGAATCGACCTTTACAACCATCTTCCTTGTTGGCTTCACGGGCTAGATACTCGTTCAAACATCGCATAAACCAGCTGATATTCTTCAAACGGCTACGATACTCTGCCACATATTCATCAATGCGGCTGAGTTCTGAGCGACTGAGAGTGTCGTTGCTCATATAGCGTTGGATCAATAAAGGTCCAGTGAAAAGGGCAGTCCATCGCCGAAGTATTTCATCTCGATTCCAGCTCTCAACCTCACTGGTGTTAATATGTAGTACCAGATGATAATGATTTGACATCACAGCATAAGCACATACTTCTATGGCAAAAATGGAGACTAATACCTGTATACGATCGACCACCCACTGCCTGCGATGCTCAAAATTCCTCCCGGTCTGATGATCTTCACCACACAAATAAGCCCTGCGAACACACCGAGACATACAGTGATAATACGGAGTCGAACCTGAATCAATCAGGCTGCTGCGGGCTTGAGTCATGGGATCTCCTACTACAAAGACAATAATGGGTAACAGGAGGAAGATAGTTCATTCAGTCGATTGGTCAAATATATGGATGTCCTTTTTAATTTACTTTTTAATTTACAAAATATATGGATGTCCTTTTTATTTTTCTTTTTATTTTTTAATATATGGATGTCCTTTTTAATTTTCTTTTTAATTTTTTTTAATTTTTGGATGTCCTTTTTAATTCTTTTTAATTTTCTGGCTTGAGTCATGGGATCTCCTAATACAAAGACAATAAGGGGTAACAGGAGGAAGATA
>NZ_JAHHPS010000397.1:0-1024 GCF_024606275.1 Endozoicomonas sp. SESOKO4
TTCAGGAAGGCAACATCGGCCTGATGAAAGCGGTAGACAAATTCGAATACCGTCGCGGATACAAGTTCTCGACCTATGCTACCTGGTGGATTCGTCAGGCTATTACCCGCTCCATTGCGGACCAGGCCAGAACAATCCGTATTCCGGTTCACATGATTGAGACCATCAATAAGTTGAACCGTATTTCCAGACAGATGCTACAGGAGATGGGCCGTGAGCCCACTCCCGAGGAACTGGCTGTTCGGATGGAAATGCCAGAAGACAAGATCCGCAAGGTACTGAAAATCTCCAAAGAGCCTATCTCCATGGAGACACCGATCGGTGACGATGAAGATTCCCATCTGGGTGACTTTATCGAAGACGCGACGATTCAGTCCCCTATCGATCGTGCTACCGGTACAGGTCTGAAAGAATCTACCCGCAACGTGCTGTCTGGCCTGACAGCTCGTGAAGCGAAGGTTCTGCGCATGCGCTTTGGTATCGACATGAACACAGACCACACTCTGGAAGAGGTGGGCAAGCAGTTCGACGTTACCCGTGAACGTATCCGTCAGATCGAAGCCAAAGCTCTGAGAAAACTGCGTCACCCAACGCGCTCGGATCACCTGAGAAGCTTCCTGGACGAGTAATATCTTCCTGCCCTCAAGTGCCAGAAAAAACCGCACTTCTCAGCTTTGAGAGTGCGGTTTTTTTATGTCTACCCATCATCATCTGATTAAAGTAAACCGCCTATCGTTGGTCGCTCTGCTAACAAGGGTGTCCATTTCACTGACCTATATATGAACTCTTAGCTGCCTCCTGCCATCTAATGTTTAACAGGTCGCGCGCAACCTCGGCCCACACCAGAGGCTTCTGCGTAATACCAACAAGGTTCTTTTCAGGGAGGTAAAAAGTTATGGATCGATTACAAGCTCTGTTACTGACCAGCCTGCTCTTTTTTTCTGCACAGGTTATTGGTGGGGAATTCTCACCCGGCTACCCGGCGGCATACCGCCACTTCCCAGAGCTGGCAGGTGCACTTGAT
>NZ_JAHHPS010000006.1:0-6148 GCF_024606275.1 Endozoicomonas sp. SESOKO4
GTGCCAGCAGTCACTGGGTTGAGTGCATGGTGGCTGCAAGACCCTTCGCCAATATTGAAAGCCTGCTGATTGCTGCCGATGCCGTGTGGTCTCATTGCCAGAAACCCGATTATCTGGAAGCGTTTGATGCTCACCCGAAAATCGGTGATATCAGCAGCCTGAAAGAGAAATACCGTAACACTCAAACCATGGCAGGCCATGAGCAGGCTGGCGTCGATGAGGCCAATGAACAAACCCTGCTGGCACTGGCTGAAGGCAATGAAAAGTATGAGCGACAGTTTGGCTATATCTTCATTGTCTGCGCCACCGGCAAAAGTGCCGGCGAGATGCTGACGCTGCTTAAGGAACGCTTGAGTAACGAGCCGGAGGATGAACTTTCCATGGCAGCGGCAGAACAGCATAAAATAACCAGTATCCGCCTGCGCAAAATGCTCGACAGCACCTCTTTGTCCACAGAAGGAGTGATTTTATGACCGGGATCAGCACTCATATCCTCGACACGGCTCTTGGCCACCCTGCCGATCAGGTTCCTGTCAGTCTCTACAAACAGGTTGAAGACAGCTGGATAGCGGTAGGGCAGGGCACAACAGACAATGACGGACGAATAAACAGTCTGGCAACGGACGAAGTAAACCTTCCTGAAGGCATTTATAAGCTGGACTTTGCGATTCAGAATTACTTTAACCGGCTGGAGCAGAAATGCTTTTATCCGGAAGTCTCGGTCATTTTTGAAGTCAATGATGATCGTCATCACCATGTGCCATTGCTGATTTCTCCCTTTGGTTATTCGACTTACAGAGGGAGTTGATTCTCACTCTTTGACGAAAATAATTGTCAAACATAACTAATGTTACACAGCCCTGAGCTGAGAAAAAAAGCCCTGAGCTAACAAAAATAAAGACCAAGAGGCATTGGCCTATGCCAACCACGTTAACCACCCGGGCTCTCCCTGTAGAGCCCCTGTCTGCTGAAGCTTTCAAGCCTTTCGGCGATGTGATCGAAGCCTGTGGTGACGCCATGATCATCAATCAGGGCCGCTGTCGTAAGTTCAACGACCTCACCCGGGTTCAAACCGATGCCGAAGGTGAGGTGGCCATTCACATTTACCACACGCAAGCCATCAAACAGCCCTACCGACTGGACTTACTGGAACGTCATCCTCTGGGCAGCCAAACCTTTATGCCTCTGGAGAAACAGCCATTTTTGATAGTTGTCGCCCCTGACAACCATCTGGAGCCGGATTTTGATCATATTCGCTGCTTTGCAGCTGATGGCTCTCAAGGTATTAATTACCATCCGGGCACCTGGCATCATCCGCTACTCTCAGCCGGTAACGGAATCTCCTATCTGGTGGTTGACCGGGCCGGGCCGGGACACAACTGTGACGAGGTTCTAATCCCGACCCACCTTTCTCTGACCGTGGGAGACCCGCTATGACGAGCACTGTCAATACACCTCCTGTTTTCTGGCGCGCTTGCGTACTCCACTTTCTGGATGATCCCGATAAGGGAGCACAAAGCTGGGAATACTTTGACGACGGTGGATTACTGGTTGAGTCAGGTTGTATCAAGGCCTGCGGCCCTGCCGAAACGTTATTGAAACAGCTGCCGGAAGGCTGTGAAATCAGAGACCTCTCTGGCAAGCTGATAGTTCCGGGATTTATAGACACTCATGTGCATTACCCCCAACTGGAAGTCATGGCAGGCTGCGGAGTACAACTGCTGGACTGGCTGGAACAGTATACTTTTCCTGCTGAAGCCCGCTTTTCAGATCCTGAATACGCCAGAGACATTGCAGAATTGTTTCTGGATCAATGCCTGAACAATGGAACCACTACAGCACTGGTGTTCGGCACAGTGGCGCCTCAATCGGTAGATGCTTTCTTTGAAGCTGCGCACAAGCGCAATATGCGTATGATTGGCGGCAAGGTCATGATGGACCGCAACGCGCCGGACTATCTGCTGGACACCCCACAAAGCAGTTATGAAGACTCAAAAAAACTGATCAATCGCTGGCACAACAAAGGCCGATTGTCCTATGCCGTCACTCCCCGCTTTGCTCCGACCTCTTCTTCCGAGCAGCTCACCCTGGCCGGAAGACTGCTCAGAGAACATGAAGGCCTTTACCTGCATACCCATCTGTCTGAAAACCCCAAAGAAATAGCATGGGTTCAGGAACTGTTTCCTGACAGCAAACATTATCTGGATGTTTATGACCAGCATGGTCTGCTGGGCTCACGATCGGTCTTTGCCCACTCCATCCATCTGTGCGAGCAAAGTTGGGACCGAATGGCCGAAAGCGACTCATCCATTGCCTGCTGTCCGGGCTCCAACCTTTTTCTGGGCAGCGGTTTATTCAGTTTCTCTAACGCACAAAACAAGAATATTCGTGTCGGGCTGGGTACAGACGTGGGTGGTGGCACCAGTCTTTGTCTGCTGAACACGATGAAAGACGCTTATCAGGTATCTCAGTTGAGTGAGAATACGATATCTCCTCTTCAAGCTTTCTACCTGGCCACGCTGGGGGGGGCCAGAGCCCTGCATCTCGACGACCGCATCGGCAGTTTCAAGATCGGCAACGAGGCAGACTTTCTGGTGCTTAACCCCGAAGCCACACCTTTGTTGAAATTCAGAACAGAAAAAACAAAAACACTGGAAGAGTTGCTGGGTGTTCTCATGGTGATGGGTGACGACCGGGTCATTGAAAAAGCCATCATCATGGGTCAGGAAACCCGAGGAAGAAACTGAGTATGGAATCCTATATACAAGACTGGTTGAACCTGATTTTTCGATGGTTGCACGTCACGGCAGGTATTGCCTGGATCGGTGCCTCCTTTTACTTCAACTGGCTGGAAGGGCGACTGGAAAACGCCCCTCAGGCAAAACAGAAAAAAGGCATTAAAGGGGAGTTATGGGCTGTGCACGGTGGTGGCTTCTATGAAGTGAACAAATACCACCTGGCACCGGAGAAAATGCCGGAAACCCTGCACTGGTTTAAATGGGAAGCCTATGTCACCTGGCTGAGTGGCTTTGCCCTGCTGGCCATTATTTACTACTGGGGCGCAGAAAGTTATCTGCTTGCGTCAGACTCTCCACTGTCACCGGCCTCAGCCATCGCAATCAGTGCATTCAGCCTGTTCGTGAGCTGGCTGGTATACGATTTACTTTGTCGGACTCCATTGTTTTCCAATGAGAAACTGTTCAGTGCGGTACTCTTTGGACTGATTGTTATTGCAGCCTGGGGATACACTCAACTGTTCAGCGACAGAGCAGCTTATATCCACGTAGGTGCACTGATTGGCACCCTGATGGTGGGTAATGTCTTCCAGATTATCATCCCGTCCCAGAGGAAGCTGGTGGATGCAGCCCAGAGCGGTGACAGCAGCTTTGATCCGGCCATTGCCCGACATGCATTGCTACGCTCAAGGCACAACAACTACTTCACCCTGCCACTGTTGTTTATCATGATCAGTGGCCATTACCCGATGACTTATGGTCATGACTTGAGCTGGGCGATTCTTGCTGCCCTGTCACTGGCTGCGATTCTGATCCGACACTTCTTTAACCGTCGCAACCAGGGTACTGTATTAACCTGGCTATGGCCTGCCGCTGCCGTAGTGATGTTGAGCCTGGCTTTTGTCATCCGGCCACAGACAGCGCCAATGTCGGGGGTTGCAAAAGCACCCGCTTTTGACGAAAAGGAAATTGTCGAGATTGTCACCAGTCGCTGTTCTACCTGTCATGGGGCCAAGCCAACCGACCCTCTCTTTCAGGCAGCGCCGGGCGGCTTGATCTTTGATGATTATGATTCCATAGCTAGCAAAGCGGACAAGATCTATAGTCAGGCCGTTCAGACACAAGTCATGCCTCTGGCAAACCGCACCGAGATGACTGAAGAAGAACGCCAGATTCTGGGGCAGTGGTATCATCAGCTGAAATCTGAATAGGACAAGTCGATCAAAGCTTCCATGAACTGATCGAGGATCGGGCCCTGCCAGAGGCAGAGCCCGATATATTACTGTTGTTCCAGTGCGTTTTTTCAAACCCTTTTTCCTCCCCGACTGGCTTTCGTTGTATAAAATTGAGACTGTCGTCACTGACTTTTAAATGGCTAAGATCCTTTGGAGACATACATGAAAAAATGGCAGTGTATTGTTTGCGGTTTTATCTATGACGAGGAACAAGGTTGGCCTGATGAGGGGATTGAGCCAGGTACTCGCTGGGAAGATGTTCCAGAAGACTGGCACTGTCCTGACTGCGGTGTCGGCAAAGAGGACTTTGAAATGGTCAAAATCGGCTAATTTTGTCGAAATAAACAGATTCCCGGTTTTTTCGCGAGAAAGGCTATTGCTCTCACCTCTACAGTGTTTTAGTCTGTTGGTGACCGCTTATCCATCGGAAGAAAAAAAAAAAGAAGGAGTGCATGACATCATGCGTAAACCAGAACTCGTCAACGCTATTGCCGATCAGGCAGATCTGACAAAAGAACAAGCCAACCAGGCACTCAATGCCTTGATCGAGGTCATTACCTCCGCTCTGAAAGAAGAAGACACTGTCAGTCTTGTGGGCTTTGGTACATTCCTGCAACGCAGCAGAGCCGCACGCACAGGCAAAAACCCACAAACCGGTGAGCCGATAGAAATCGCTGCCAGCAATACAGTAGCCTTCAAGCCAGGTAAATCCCTGAAAGAAGCCGTTAACAGCTGATACCTGCTAAACCCTCGAGTTCCCGAGGTTGTTCTGCTAACAGAACGACCTCATTTATTTAAAACTTCCTCTTTCCTGCCAGTCCCAGCCACAGCCATTCCGAGTATCTTCCCAGCAACCAGAAACTAAGCGCCAGCAATGCGTAGAACAGTGCTTTGTGCATTGTGTCCCAGCCATATTGAAAGAACAGGGTATACAGATTCAACAACAGAAAGCCGACTCCCAGGATTCTTAGAATAGAGTCATCTCTGCGAAAACCAACAAAAATAGCCAAACATGACGCTGCCAGCATGGCCAGTCGCCATAACCAAAGCTCCATTTGTGACGCACTGAAGGGCTCAGATGTATAGTCATAATCACCTATCATGGACAAAACCCACAAACACCCGAAGAGTATCGTTAACGAGAAAAACTGAGTCGCATCAAAAAAGGCTCTGGTCCGTTTAAAGACTGGCAGGCCGTAGCCCAGCAAAAGAACCACCAAACTGAAGACAAGAAATTGCACTGGAAAGCTCTTCCCGAAAAGCGGCAGATTACCATCACTAGTCCAGTAAATCGTTTCGAAAAAAAACCAGCAAGCCAATACCAGTAATCCCAATACCCAGAGCAACAGTGATTCCAGCACTATCGCGACTAACAGATAAATCGCAGCTCCAAGAAGCAATAACAGCGAATAGTGACCATTAACTGTATAAAAGACCTTGTACAGGTAGTAAATGGAAGCCGCTGTCGATATAGCGCCCAGGAAAAAAATAAGCTCCTGACTAAACACACGGCCTGTCTGGCGTGACTTGAACCAACCGCCAAACAGATAAATGCCAACCGACAATGCAGCGAAAAACAAGCTTCGGGTGCCGTCCTGAAGAGTAAATAAACGCTCCAGCCATGCAATCAGAGCCTTATCCGTAACCACTGCTAACAGTGATAGCACCATGGAAAATAGCGCCGCCCAGCAAGCGTACTGGGCCAGGATGCGCCATTGAAAGGATTGCACATCCAGAGAGTTCAGCAGGGCTTCTTTTTTGCCTTCATCCAGAAGACCATCCCGGGACCAGCTCTTGAGTGTTTCTTGCAGAAAACGGAACTGTCTTCCATTCACTTTCATAATGTCTCCCTGAGATAACCTGTAGAATCTGATGTGTCTTTTAATGCATTATGATGAGTAGCCCCTATCATTCTGAGTGTGCACCAAAAAACCATTCAGTTGCCATCATTGTTCAATACGCCCAGAACGCGTGTTCAACGTCCGCCAGATCTGGGTAAGCCTTTCATTTTTAAGCAATATAGCGTATTTTCCGAACCCTTAATTTTCTACTGGGTGTTGACACTTTTGCCTTATATCCCTAATATTCGCCGCACTTGTTGAGCAGCACATTGCTGATCGCAGGGCCCAGGTGGCGGAATTGGTAGACGCGCTAGCTTCAGGTGCTAGTGTCCGAAAG
>NZ_JAHHPS010000398.1:0-2491 GCF_024606275.1 Endozoicomonas sp. SESOKO4
CACTTCCACTGAGGCTGCAATAGCAGGACAAGTATCACCTTCGTCCCCTGAGCTGCAAGGGAAGAGACCAGCTCAGGTGATTTGCAGATGCCGTACCAGAATCCGTAATTGATCACGGTGGAAACGGCTAGCACGGAACCACTGGTGACCAGTTTCAGACTGTCTTCAACTAACGATGCATTATTGTAGTGACTTAATAAGTTGAATTGTTCTTCTTTCGATATACCTGAATGAGCCACCGAACAGATAATTAACAAGCACAAGAACAGCGGCATTAATTTAGGAATGTTTTCATTGCTTGTGTCTTTAATTCGGGCAACTAATTTCTTGGTCAGTAAATGACGAACCGAATCTTCCCGAACCGGGAGTAGTTTGTTTTTTGTAACTGTAAAATCATGACCAGCGCACATAGGAGTCTCTCATTCGGTCCGGGTTCTTTGAGTCTTGCTGCTGCCAAGAGACGATATAGTACAGCAACGGAACTTTCGCCATTTACCGGAAGTGTTGAATAAGCTCAAAGCCTTGCGCCTGTGAAGGATGTCAGGGCGTCTTGTCAATTAAACAAGGTGTACAAATAATCCAAAGGAGCATGAAATTTCTTCCATTGGTTACGAGCTGTTTCGCTGAAACTCTCTTCCAGTGAGTAGCCATAGACTATGTTGTTTGAAAAGCCATTGATCAGAGCGAGAGCCAAGGCAGGAGCCAGGGTAAGAGCAACGTTATTCAATAAATGGTTTGAATCCAGTCTTGAGCGTTGTTGCCACAGAAGATGCACAACTTCGCTTCCGACTACCGATCCCGTCGCCATTCCAGCGGCGCACCATAGTTCAGTTCGAACAGTAGCAGTCAGACTTTCTGCCACAAACAAGTTGGCTAATGTGACGTGGCCCAAGAATAATGAATTTGGTGATTGCGCAACATTTACGACTCCGACTGTAGCTGTGGCCCATGACCCAGCTATGGCTCCGGTTCCGGCTAAGACTTCTGCTGCCGTTGCTGTTTCAACTCTAATATCACCGTCTAAAATACGTTTTGAGAGATTACTTATTAATAATATTCCGTCTGTCAATACGGCAGATATGATGTAACCAAAAGCTGCTTTTCCCGGAGAGACACCTCTGGCAATCATTTTCTCGTGGACTATTGTCCCGACCATCATGCCAGTGAAAAATGACAACATTTTATATTCAGTGTGGGTAAAGTCCAAAGGTTGGATTGTACTTTCATTCTGGTACCTTAAACCCCCGACAGTAGTGGCTCCGGCTACCGTTCTTGCCATCACCTCATGGGTAAAGTAAGCCGTAGTCATTATGGGTATAAGATAGGGATCGCGGTTAGTGTATGCTTCATATGCACTGTATGCTGTTCCTACAAATCGCAGTGGCTGCCACCAGGGCGTCTCAAGAGGCCAGGGCGATACGCGACCGGCTAAAGCCACCTCGGTGGAGGTGATAACGGCAGCGAGTTGATTACAAAAAGATGATTTGGCCTCTTGTAACTCATTTTGCTCTGTGCCGGACAGGCCAAACCGACCGGAAAGGGCAGCGACCAGCCCCGTTGTTTTGCAGATGCCGTACCAGAATCCGTAGTTGATTACAGTGGAAACGGCTAGTCCGGAACTGCTGCTCACCAGTTTCAGACTATCTTCAACTAACGATGCATTATTGTAGTGGCTCAATAAATTAAACTGCTCTTCTCTCGATACGCTTGAGTGAGCGATCGAACAGATCAATAACAAGTATGAGAATAGCGGTATTAGATTACCGGATGTTTTCATTATTCATATCCTTAACTCGAGTAACTGTTTTATTGTCAGAAAACGACAAATCGGATCTTCCCGAAAAACTATTAACCTGCTTGTTTGTCGTTGTAAAAAAATGACCAGCACACGCAGGAATAAGTCATAAGTCCATAGAATTTTTTTGTTTTCATGAGGCTTTATAGTGCAGCAATGTAATTTTCGCCATCATTGTTTGGCGATTTATAAGATAAAATCTAATTAGCCGTTGCTTGCATCTCATTCATTGTTAATTAAACAAGGTGTACAAGTAATCCAGCGTATTGACAGACGGAATATTATTAATAAGTTATCTCTTAAAACAAATTTCAGACGATGATATTAGAGTTGAGACAGCAACGGCAGCAGAAGTCTTAGCCGGAACGGGAACCATAGCTGGGTCATGGGCCACAGCCGTAGTCGGAGCCGTAGATTCTGCGCAATCACCAAATTCATTATTCTCGGGTCAATTCGCAGTACCCATGTTCGTGGCTATGCGTCTGACTCCTGCCAGAACTGAACTATGGTCCGTCGTTGGAATGATCACCGGATCGATAGCCGGATCGGGAGTTATGTACCTTCTGTGGCAACAACACTCAAAACTGGACTCAAACCATTTATTGAATAATGTTGCTCTTACCCTGGCTCCTGCATTGGCGCTCGCCTTGATCAATGGCTTTTCAGACAATGCGGTGTATGGCTACTCACTGGAAG
>NZ_JAHHPS010000399.1:0-1544 GCF_024606275.1 Endozoicomonas sp. SESOKO4
CCTGAGGATGTTTATACCAACGCTCAGTGAAGTCGGTGGCCTCGAAAAAAGCGTTTAGCTGCTCCAGCGACCAGTTCTTGATCATAAAACCGTTACCGATGAGACTGAATTCCGGTTTTGGCAATGTCATGGTTCCACTACCGGAAAGTATCGTCAGCTGTTGCTTTTCAAACTTATACTCAGGTACCTGTTCAAGCTCAATCAGCATGGCGGCTATAAAGAGCCACAGCCGCTTCTGTCCTTCCATGACCGCATCACCTTTGATAACCACCCCTTTGCCACCGGTGCCGGCCACCTGCGATGAAAAGCAAAGGTTCGGTATCTGTTGGTGGTCAGTCAGGTAATGGTGTGCCAGCAGCAGCCCTTCCAATATAAGCTCCTGTTCTTTTACCTGAAGGGCATTGGAGGTCTGTCGGGCAATACAGGCCTCCAGAAAATCCTGCATTTTTTGTGGCTTGAATGTCTGGTGTATCCGGTACAGTTGGTGAGTCCCGGGGACAGTGTCGAAGAAGCTGTCGAGCTTTTGGGCAAAGTCTGAGCGCTTGGCCTCTGGCTGCAACCAGATAAGCTCCAGCATCATTGCTTTACTTCGTTTCAGGGGGTATCGCTGACCAAGTCTTTCCCGAAGTGGCTTCAATGCCTCCCATTGCTCTTTGTTCGGGGCAGGACTCAGGTTTTTGCACACTCTGATGTACTCCAGACACTCGGGTTCAGGAAGCTTCGTCAGGGCAAGCTTTATGGTTTCCAAGGGGGCGGAAAGGGAGAGTGCCTTAGTGAGCAAGTCTTGGTCTTGCGGTTTTTCATTTTTCCTTTTCAGCCAGAAATGTACGCCTGCACCACCATGGTTGTAAAGCGTCGGTATCAACGATCTCAGCGCAGAAAGTACTTGGGTTCTTTCATTGTGGGCGTTTGTGAAAGCGGTCAGGTATTGTTCAAACTCTGCCATCGTCATACGCCATTTGTTAGGAGCAGAACAGAACAGCGCCAGGACTTTCATGGTCTGTGCAATGGTTATACGCCACTTTTTAGGAGCCGAACTGAACAGCGGCAATGAGTTCATTGCATCGTCTTCTTCCTGCTCATCATCGGAGTCATCAATGTCGTAGTCAATGTCTCCGGAGAGTTCCAGAAGATCTGGAAGGCGTAAGCGAAATAACCTCTCATTGGCTGCCAACTCCCTATGCCCGGGTAACCCGGACTTGCATAACACTCGGCTGGCCATCTTCAGGAAAAGCTTCTTGTCACCCCGGGGCAGCCATTGAACAAAGGCTATTACGTCCGCCTCTACCGGGAAGCCTTTACCATAATACATGGCGGCAACGTGTCCAAGCAGCTCCCGGTGGACTGGTTTGTCTTTAACAGCAGCATCCTGACCTGGCTGCCAGCCCTCTTTCAGGCAGGGCATAGTAATGAAGGCTTTCACTTGCTCCCTGGTCGGGAAGCCCAGACGATAATTCATGTAGATGATGTGCATGAATAGTTTCCGGTCGATCGGGCTGTCTTTAACGGCCTCGTCGCAGCCCGGCTGCCAACCCACTTTCAGG
>NZ_JAHHPS010000039.1:0-2640 GCF_024606275.1 Endozoicomonas sp. SESOKO4
GTGATTGGCTGGAATGTCATTAACTTTGATTTTCGGCTACTGCTCAAACGAGCGGAACGCTATGGAATGAAGTTAAAACTGGGAAGGGGGCAACAGGCAGCCAGCTGGAGAAATCGCAGAGGTGAAAGTGGACAGGGCTTCATTACTCTGCCCGGTCGAATGGTCATCGATGGTATCGAGGCCTTAAAGGCTGCAACCTATCAGTTTGACAGCTTTAGTCTGGAGTTTGTGGCACAGACGCTGCTGGGCAAAGGTAAAGCGACAGAAGACGTAGATAACCGGATGGCTATCATTAATCATGACTTTCACCATAACAAGGAAAAGCTGGCCCGTTACAACCTGCAAGACTGCCGACTGGTTGAAGAGATTTTTGAACACACCAACATTCTTGATTACCTGAGATTGCGCAGTCATCTGACCGGGCTGGAGCTTGATCGGATGGGAGGCTCAGTCCAGGCCTTTACCAATCTCTATATGCCACGTTTGCACAGAGCCGGTTATGTGGCTCCGAATTTACCAGAAGGGGGTGGTCTGGCCAGTCCGGGGGGTTATGTCATGGATTCCATTCCCGGACTCTATCGCAATGTGATCGTTCTGGATTTCAAGAGCCTTTATCCTTCGATCATCAGAACCTTCAAAATTGATCCCCTCGGGCTGGTAGAAGGTTTGAAAGAACCGGAAGGTACGATTCCCGGTTTTCGTGGCGCACTTTTCTCACGTGAGCGGCATTTTCTCCCTGATATTATTGCTTCCTTTTGGGCTCAAAGGGATGAGGCCAAGAAGCAAAACGATGCTGCCCGTTCTCAGGCGCTGAAGATTATTATGAATTCTTTTTATGGCGTGTTGGGCTCAGGTGGTTGTCGTTTCTATGACACCCGGTTGGCCAGCTCCATTACCCTGCGAGGGCATGAAATCATGCAGCAGACAGCCCGATGGATAGAAGGGCAGGGCTATCGGGTGATTTACGGTGATACTGATTCTACTTTCGTGCTTTTGGATGAGGCCTATTCCGATGAACAGGCAAGATCGACCGGTAAAAAACTGGAACGTATGATCAATGACCGCTGGACAGCCAAACTGAGAGAAGATTTGCAACTGGACTCGGCGCTGGAACTTGAGTTCGAAACTTGCTACCAGAGGTTTCTGATGCCTACCATACGTGGATCGGACACCGGCAGTAAAAAACGCTATGCCGGCATTAAATCCACTGCTGGTGGACAGGAACTGGTATTCAAGGGGCTGGAAACGGTGCGTTCTGACTGGACGGCATTGGCCAAGTATTTTCAAACGGAACTGTTCTCGTTAGTGTTTAATGATCAATCCCCGGAAAAGCTGGTCACGGAAACCGTTCAGAAAACGCTGGCCGGAGCGTGGGATGACAAACTGGTATATCGAAAGCGACTGCGGCGAAATCTCAAGGACTATGTTAAAAACATTCCTCCCCAGGTCAGGGCGGCCAGAAAGGCGGATGAGATCAATCAGTCACTGGGAAAATCACTTAAGTATCAGCGAAAAGGTTGGATTCAGTACCTGATGACAGTCAATGGACCTGAGCCGCTGGAATATTGCACCAGCCCTATTGATTATCAACATTACATCGACAAGCAGCTAAAGCCGGTGGCGGACGGAGTTCTACCTTTTATAAATCTTGATTTTAATACGTTGATTGACGGACAGATGGGGCTGTTTTGACGTTTCAAGTCATCGTGTCAGACTGGGCTTTAACCATCATCACCCATAGGTCGTAACGTTTCTCACCCTCGCATCAACTCTCTGTTATTTAAACAAGGTGTACAAATAATCCAAAGGAGCATAAAACTTCTGCCATTGGATACGGGCTGTTTCGGTGAAACTTTCTTCAAGTGCGACACCACAAACAGCATTGATTGAAAGGCCATTGATCAGAGCCAAAGCCAATGCAGGAGTCAGGGTAATGGCGACGTTTCTCAATAAACGGTTTGAGTCTAGCTCTAAGTTTTGTTTTAACAGAAGTATCAGGACTCCGAATCCGACTCCGAATCCGACTCCAGCTCCGACTAAAGCTCCAGACAGGACTTCGTCTTCAACTCCGGATAAAAATTCAGTTTTACTGAGTGAGAAGACCATATAACCTGCTACGGCTGTGGACAATGCTAAGTCAAAGATCCCAACAAAGAAGGCTCCGGCTGAGGCTGTGGCCATTGACCCCGCTAAGGTTTCGGCTCCTGCTTGTAGCTCGACTGCATGGGCACTGCCTGAATGAGATGCTGAAAAATGGCTCACGGGCAGTACTAACTCTATCAATGAAGCAAGCGCAAGATAAGCATAGATTGCCTTATCCGTTGAAGAGCCTGTGGCGAGAAACTTGTTATAAAGCATTGCCCCGAACATCACGCATGTGATTGATTTCAATACGGCATATTCACGACAGGTATAATTTACAGGTTGGATTGAAGGTCTGTCAGGATACCTTAAAGCTTGTATGGTGATAGCTCCGGCTACCGTTCTTGCCACCATTTCATGGGTAAAATAAGCCGCAGTTATTATGGGTATAAAACCAGGGTCGCATTTTGTATATGCTCGATAACCAATGTATGCGGTTCCAACATATCGAAGTGGTCGCCACCATTGCAGCTCAGGGGACGAAGGTGATACTTGTCC
>NZ_JAHHPS010000400.1:0-4066 GCF_024606275.1 Endozoicomonas sp. SESOKO4
ACCTGTTTGCCCTCCATGCCCAACAGTTAAAAAATGACTTTTCCGAATTGGGCCAACGATATGTCAGGACTCTGAGAGAGTTATCAGGTCAATGGCTGGCGGACAAACTGGCAGAAAAAAAAGTACCGAGACTGAACGCCAGAATAAGGAGTGAACAGAGAAGGTGGTTTCAAAACACACTTTCGCTTGGGATTAACAGAAGGCTGAAGCGCCAAACGGATGGCACTGTCAGTTTTACGGATCCACTGTCCCCGTCTTTTAATGGAGGGACTTTTAATGAAGACAAGCGCAACCGATACCTACCTGTTGTCAGCGATCCTTCAGGCGCAACTTATGTTCTGCTGGACGTGCCAGAGAGTAACAGCGCCGCTTTTTCGGATAATCTGCGCAATATCCTGTTTATGCTTCAGTCCTCAGGTCCGCTGACGCAGCGTACTGCCCGGACACTGATCAATACGATTGAGTCAGCCTATACCCATCACAACCCCTCGTTGGTTAAACAGCAGCTCAGCGAAAAAATTGCCCTGTTTGCGCCGACTGATGTGGTCACACTGGCCACCGAAATGAATAACATCGACGGGGACTACGGGGACTACGGGGACTACGGGGACTATAAGGTTGCCCGAAGCCTGATACGAAGATTGTTGATGAGTCTGGCCATCAACACAGTAACCGTTCTGGCCAGCGGTCGCAGACCGGATCTCCGGCAGAGGCTGCTGATCGCGGAATTGTTCAGCCGGCTCTCCGAAGACATCAACCCCATCAGGCTCCCAACCACGGAAAACCGCGAGTACCTGATTTACCTGGACCCTTTCACGCCCTTCTTCCAGGATTACCGGTTTCCCTCGCAGACCGTTCTGGGGGTTGATTCACCCTTTCTTATCACGCCCATTAATCACAGTGCCTATCGCTCCCAGATGCGTGAACTGACGCTACTGGAAGCAGTGCCACAAGCGCTACATGATGTGCTTCGTTATTTCAACGGACCTAATGAATTCATCGATAGCCTCCTGGCCTGGCGCAAATGGGAGAAAGAGAGTGGTTTCGGGGCAACAAAGGCGGTCGTTAATATTCGGCTGGATTCCGACCGGTTGATCGCAGACAGTTGGGTGATGGTCGATCAATGGCAAGAAAGTGAGCCTGTCAACATCCTGGTCGGACTGTCGGATGTACGACCAGCCTCGTCAGATACCCGTCTGGCCCGGGTGATGACCCAATCCTACGGGCTGGCTCTGTTCCTGCAACTGAGAGCATCGGTAGCAACCCCACCCGTTATCGTCAGGGCCATGGAGATATGGAAGACGGAATACCGTAATGATCCTGATGGTCATTACGCTTTTGACAACGGTCTGAAACTACGCCGGATACCGAACGACAGCGATCCGCTTTACCGGATACTGATCCTTAATATTGATGACCGTGAGTTCAGGTTTGCCCAAGGAACGGTGGATGATTTCCAGCGGGCACTGGACGTACTGTTTCAGGAAAAGCGTCTGGCCGTTTCGGTCAGAAACGTTATTCGTTCCCTTGAAGCGAAGCCGGAGATCGCTGTTGGTACTTTTGCACAGGGCCTGGTTAAGGTACACACAGATTTCTGGAAACAGATGCTGGATTCGGAACTGCGTTCTGCGCTGCAGTTGCAGGAAGCGGATTACCGGATGTTGAAAAAACGAATAGCCAGCTCTGGTTTACTCGCCAAAGTCAGGAGCAGGTTATTGTCAGATTTTGGTGATATGCAAACCCCGCCAGACAAAACTCACTACACTGGCAGAACGTCTTCCCGTTACATAGACGTCTATGGCAAAGAGATAAAAGAGAACAGTCCCGGAATTATTAGCGAAGTGACACCGGGCACCTATGGCGATAAAGGTTCGGAGTCAAAAGTCGCGATCTTGTTCTCTGCCCGGTTTATCAAACAGGTTCTGGAAAACGATGTCACTGCAAATGATATGAAGTCATTGCATGAGACTATTATCAAAACGCTTCGATGGCTCAGAACCACCTCTAAATTCAAGGCTTTTTCCGATGCGTTGATGGCAGGACAGAGCCAAATCTTTGGAGACCTCCAGACTCTGGTGAATCAGGGTGTTATTGATGGTTCTGTCGGCAGCGGCTTCGACCAGGTCAAAATACCTGGCTCTGTCCGGCTATTACTGGTCATCACTCCTCCCGGTTCATCCGGAACTACTCCGGCAGAACCGGTTCTGATTAACAATGCCGGTTGTGCAAGATCCGTGAGTTCTGCGGTCAGATCGTCAGTGACTTGTTGCAGGCCAACACGGTTGATGTAGTGACTGAGGGTGGTCACGGCATTGTCGGAAAGGTAGGTATGGATACCGTCTGCCAGCCTTGTCCCCGGAAACAGGACTTTCCCGGGCTGGTCGTCCCCTGACAGTCGGAACAACAACAGAGTCAACATCGATCTTAACTGGGCATGGGTTGCCTCATTACCGCCTGAGGCCTGAGCGACCGCCTTCACGAACCGGTCGGCGGCGTGCAGGCTGGCCAGCAGCCGCTCCTTCCCGGGGCTGTCTCTGGTAGCTAACAGTACGGGGAGCAAGGACTTGTCCAGATCCCCAAAGGGAAATCCTATGGTGATCCAGGTGTCTGTTTTACCGGTGATGGTTGTCTGCCAGATTTTCACCCCGTCATCAACAAAAGGGGGCAGCCGGTCTTTAAAATACTGGTCAAAGTTCGAGTGAAAAGATCGGTCATTGGGGGGGTGAGGCAGCGTCGAGATAATTTTATCCAGTGCGTAAAACGTTGCTTCCAAACGATCCTTGTTGGTGTCCCGGTCACTGAGGGAAAGGGGTGGCGTTACCAGTTGCAAACCCGGGTGAAGTCCGGGGCCAAGCCATTTCAGGGTGGTTAAAGGTACATCATTAATTTTTTCCGGGCTCAGGCGCACCTGGCTGTGCGACCCGGCGGGTCTGTGGACTGTATGGGTTATTTTTTCAAAGATTAACCGGCCCGGGGCGCTGTCTTCTTTTACGGTCTTTGTGTTGGCAAGTTGCTGGTGAAAGGCCCAGACTAAATCCCGGTTGTTAACCGGGCCAGGCAATGCCGAGGCCGTTTTATCCAGTGCCTGAAAAGCGGCGTCCAGAAAAGACCGTTGCCCGTCCAGCTCATCCAGGGAAAGCGGGGCCGTTATCAGTTGCAGGCCTGACTGACTGTCTTCATTCAGCCATTTAAGGGTGATTAAAGGTGCACCATTGATGTCTGTGGGGCTTCTGGCTATCAGACTTTCCGACCTGGCAGGTTTGTCGATGATGTAGGTTTTTTCAAGGACTATCCGGCCAGATACACTGTCTTGTTTGAGATTCCCGGTGGTGGCAAGCCGGATCAGGGGAGCGAGTCCCATTTGCTGACGAACCATGCGTTCAATGGTGTTAACGTCCGGGGAGGCAGGCTGACTGCCGCCGTTCAGATCGTAGCCGGATTGAACCAGGTTGGTAAACACTGGAATCAGGCTGGACAAACTGGTTTTTGGACTGACAGCCGCATCGGGGGTAATAACCACTCTCTTGTCAGTATCTGATAGCGAAACAACGATTTGCTGCTTTCCGGCACCTGCTTTCGGTGCATCAACTATCAAGTGCTGATAGGGATGGTGGGGGGCTGAAGCCGCTTTGAATGCCTTCCGGTAATCCTGGCCCAGGGGCGTTTTCAGGAACTTCTTAATACCATCGAACAATAAAAAAAGATGATCCGCTCCGGCATGACGGAAGTAATCAGGGGTGACTCTTAACAGGATTAACTTGCCAATCCTGAGTTCCTGAGGCCCCCCGTTTAAATCACGGTTACTATAAAACCGGTCAAAATCCCCCGACTCTGCCATTGAATTCAGTTCGTTAATTAAGGGGGTACTCTTCACCTTGAGGGACGTTTTCAGAAAAGTGTACCCACCACTTCCGATCGCCTGCCGCAGAGTCAGACCCGCCTGAAAATCCGGCAGATTCCTGTGTGTCTCCACCAGTGCCGAAGTAAAAGTGTCCAGAGATACCAAGGGGTTCAGACGGTGGTAGTTCCGAACCCGTTGAAAAGCTTCTGTCAGTTCATCCTGCTC
>NZ_JAHHPS010000401.1:0-1058 GCF_024606275.1 Endozoicomonas sp. SESOKO4
GGAACAGCGACGGATCGACCGGCACTGACACAAGATGATGCAGTCTCCGGTTGAGCTTGCCTGATGGGTAGAGTGTCTGATTGTGCAATGCAGGAGTTATTATCTATTCCATGCATCCCTGAATGCTCCAAAGTAGTTATTTATCTTCGATCAGTGAGGACAGTCAATGTCGATACCGAAGAGTTAGAGTCGGTTTTTGAATGAAAGTTCAAAAAATGTTGCTAAGGGCAACAAACAGAATTTCTGCCTTTTAGCGCACTCAAAATGGCATTACTCAGTGACAGCAAGTAATGAATGGTTGCTTCGTAGTTCAGTGATCTTCACCGATTTGTCGTTGGAGGCGGTTACCACATAACGACCATCGGCGCTGAAGGTGGCTGAGTAGATCCAGCCATTATGGGAAACACTGGCTTTTTCTGACCATGATCCATCGGCCATCTGACCAATGAGTTTCGCCGTTCCTTCACCGCTGGTTGTCACCAGGTGGCGGCCGTCAGGGCTGAAAGTGGCTGAGAAAGCCTCGAATCCGTACCTATGGAAAAAGATGGCTTTTTGTTTCCATGATCCATTGGCTTTCTTGTAAATTCTTACCGAACCATCCTTACTGGCAGTGGCCACATAGCGGCCATCGGGACTGAAGTTGGCTGAGTTGACACAGTGAGTATGGCTAAGGGTGTCTTCTGGTTCCCATGCCCCATCGTCCTTGTGGACATAGATTTTCGCAGTGTTGTCGTCACTTGCAGTCACCACACGACGGCTATCAGGACTGAAGCTGGCTGAGTTGACACAGTTTTTATGGAAAATGACAGCTGCTTTTTTCCACGATCCATCAGCCTCCAGGCTATGGATTTGCGCTGTGTGATCGGAACTGGCGGTAACTACATGGCGGCAATTGGTGCTGAAATTGGCTGAATTGACAATATGACTATTAACGAAAAGGAATTCGTAAACTCAGCCAACCTGAGTGTCGATGGCCGCCATCTGGTCACCGCCGGTGGCGATTGCTCAGCGATAATCTATGTTCATAAGGCTGATGGATCATGGGAAATAACAACCAC
>NZ_JAHHPS010000402.1:0-1740 GCF_024606275.1 Endozoicomonas sp. SESOKO4
TTCATAGTATGCAAGCGTCTTCAGTTGATGTTCGTTAAATTCAATATCGTGGTGTGCAGCCAGCTCCTCCAGCACTGCCATCTGCCTGCTCCGAATAACGTACCGGTAGTTTTGGATATCATAGCTTTTAAACCACTTTTTTACTGAATGAGCGGGCTTATCACTCTCATCTTTTTCCCAGAGTTTATGGAGTTTTTCTACAACAGCGATATTGTTCGGATACTGCTTCTGTCCACGAAAAACAATAACTTCCTCCAGCGCTTCTGTTACTTCCAACTTTGGATAGCCCGCAGGTGCAGTATAAACCTGTGTGTCATCCTCGACGTGTACAACATATCCGACGGGTTTGCTGTGTGCTAACAGTTCATTGAGAGCCTGTTGTTGTAAATCCTCTTCTAAAATATGAACCTGGATATAGGCGGAGGTGGCTGCCGCCAAGAGAGCCTCATCATTGACAAAGAGTGATTGACCCAGGCGCTGCAGTTCAGGGGGCTGATCGCCCGAAGCGATAAGACGCATAAAGGTGCGCCCTTTCACTGCAACTTTTTCAACTTCAATGGTGGCAAGGGGAACGTAGTGATCGCCAGGGCCGAGGTCGATGTCTCCTGCCATGAGATCGACAGTGTCGAGCAACTCAGCCAGCTTTAAAGGTTTGGCGATTTTCGTTAGTGGGTCTAACGACAGGCTGCCACCTGATTGTCGACGAACAAACTCAATTGAATCCTGAACGGTAATTTTGCCTCTGACTTCAATGACCAGTTCCTTTTCTCCAAGGTTATGGGTGAACCTGAAAACTCCTTCATCGCCCACTTTCAGGACTTTGGTGTATTTCTGAGCAACGCCATTTTCGTCTGTTTCAAACAGATCAACACTGGAAACGTCACTTGTAACTTCAGCAAGAATTTCTGTAAAACTCATAGCAGGAACGTAATAGCTTTCCCTGCGATCAGGCTTATCACGATAGGTGGTGGTAAAGGATTTAAGTATTGGCTGCTGGTCATGACCTAACGTTGGCCGAACCGTGATCCCTCTCTGGGTATACTCTTTACGTCCATTGTCCAGTATATCGACAGACTTTATGTGTAGCTTGCGATCGGCCAGTGCTTGTGTACCAATGAAGGAAGAGCTGATGGCAAAGGCCACTGCAAGGCTTAACGCATTGGGACGAGCATACGTCATTCTAGTACCTCAGGGCTGAGTACTTTTATCACCGTGACAAGTGAATGCCAAACCGGGCAGGGAAGGGTGCTTTCAATCGTTCAATTTAGCTGAGAGTTGTTCGTTTGCGTTGTTTTTTTCAGGGAAGGAATATCCATGCCACTCCGGACGAAGAAACGCTTGAGACGTTTACGCCCGAAGTCGATCCCGGTACCGTGTCCCATAGTTCGGGCAATACGGGACAGGTTGACTGAACCCATCTGGATGAGGCCAAAAATAACCAGCTCATATCAAGCTTTGTCTCGAAATCGTCTCCTACCGGGATGTATTCCTTTATATTGGTTTCTGATCAGAGTTCGTCTCGGGTATTCTCATTGTCACGCCAACCTTTATCAAGATTTGCCTGTGTTGGTTTCACGACTTCAGGTAGAAGACCTGACTGAGGAGCATTTCTCTTGTCATGAACAGGAACTTTCTTGTCAACGCTTTGTTGCCAGTCGTAAAAGACACCCAGAGTGTAGGAGTATGGAATACTTTCTGCGTGGGAGAATGACCATTTAGGCACATTTTCCTTGAAGTATT
>NZ_JAHHPS010000403.1:0-4003 GCF_024606275.1 Endozoicomonas sp. SESOKO4
GGCCTACTCAATACTTTACTGGTCTCTTTTCTCGGCGTTATCTTTGCCACCATTCTTGGATTTCTGATTGGTGTGGCCCGGCTCTCCTCTAACTGGCTCCTGTCTAAAATGGCCAGTATTTATATTGAGGTTTTCCGCAATATTCCCCTGCTGCTGCAAATTTTCTTCTGGTACTTTGCGGTTCTGGGTATTCTGCCGAACCCCCGTCAAAGCATCAGTCTGTTTGACTCCATCTTTATTAATGTTCGTGGTATCTCTCTTCCCTGGCCCGAATTGAACGCGGGTATGGTGACGGTTGCCTGGGTTTTCATGGCCTGTCTTGCTGCTGTGCTGGTTTTGAGATTCTTTATGCGCTCATGGCTGCTTAAAGCTCAGCACCAAGAAAACAAAGGGCAAATGGTTCTTTATATCAAGGCAGCAATGGCTTCAAGTGTTGTGCTGATTCCTCTCGTGACCAGCTTTCTGGTGGATGCTCAGTTGCGATGGGAGATACCAGAATTAAAAGGTTTTAATTTCTCCGGCGGTCTGGTTTTAATTCCTGAACTGGCTGCGCTCTGGTTTGCTCTGAGTATTTATACTGCGGCTTTTATTGCTGAAGTCGTTCGCTCTGGTATTGAGTCTGTCAGCAAAGGTCAGAAAGAAGCCGCTGCGGCTCTGGGTCTCAAGCCTCGCCGCGTGCTGAGTCTGGTGGTGATTCCTCAGGCCATGCGGGTGATTATTCCACCCCTGACCAATCAGTACCTGAACCTGATCAAGAACTCTTCACTGGCGACGGCCATAGGTTACCCGGATCTGGTCAGTGTCTTTGCGGGAACCACCCTGAACCAGACCGGTCAGGCCGTTGAGGTGATCGCCATGACCATGGCCGTTTATCTCACGATCAGCCTTACCGTATCTGTTTTGATGAACTTGTATAACCGTTGGGCATCGCTGGTAGAGCGGTAAGGACTCTCTTAATGAAGAGCACGATGATGGAAGAAAAAATGATTCCTGCAAGAGAGCCCCCGGTCAACTCGAGGGGTGTTTTAGGCTGGATGCGGGAGAAGCTGTTTGCGACGCCCTCACAGTCACTGATCACATTGACGCTTATTTACGGTCTTTATCTGATCCTTCCTCCCTTATGGCAGTGGGCAGTTATGGACGCTACCTGGACGGGAGAAAGCCGCTCGGCCTGCAATGTTGACGGTGCCTGCTGGGCTTTTGTCACTGCACGACTGGATCAGTTTATTTACGGCTTCTATCCGGAGAGTGAAATCTGGCGGGTGAATCTGTTTTTTGTGCAGTTGGCCCTGATTCTGGGTTGGCTGATGATCCCGGCTATTCCCGGCAAGAAGCTGGCATTGGGGTTGGGATTGCTGGTATTGCCGGTTACCTCCTGGCTGGTGCTGTCTGGAGGTTACTTCGGTCTGCCCGAGGTTGAAACCCATAAGTGGGGTGGCTTGATGGTGACCCTGGTGCTGGCGCTTTATGGCATGTTGGCATCATTACCGGTAGGCGTTTTGCTGGCCCTTGGCAGGCGATCTTCCATGCCGGTCATTCGGACGTTCTGTACGGCTTATATTGAACTCTGGCGTGGGGTTCCGCTGATTACTGTGTTGTTTATGGCTTCGGTCATGCTACCTCTGTTTGTTCCGGAAGAAATCGTTTTCGACAAACTGGTTCGGGCCCTGATCGGGATTGTCATGTTCCAGTCAGCTTATATGGCCGAAGTGGTGCGTGGTGGATTGCAGGCGATTCCAAAAGGGCAGGTGGAAGCCTGTCAGAGTCTCGGAATGGGTTACTGGCAGAGTATGCTACTGGTGGTTCTGCCTCAGGCTCTGCGTCTGGTGATTCCCGGAATAGTGAACACCTTTATTGCACTGTTCAAAGACACCAGTCTGGTATTGGTGATTGGTCTGTTTGATCTGCTTTCGATTGTTCAGGCAGCCCTGAATGACCCCGAGTGGCTGGGCAGTGCTGTAGAAGGTTATCTGTTTGCCGGCTTTGTGTTCTGGTTGTTCTGCTTTGGTATATCCAAGTACAGCCAGCGACTGGAAAAGAATTAAAGAAAATGAGAGGTCTTCATGGATAAGATGGTCCGGGAAGTAAAAGACCCTGCAAGCCCTGTTATCAGGTTGAATGGGGTTAACAAATGGTACGACAACTTTCATGTCCTCAGAGATATTAATCTGGATGTGGTGCGTGGCGAAAAGATCGTGATCTGCGGGCCATCCGGTTCGGGTAAGTCGACTTTGATTCGCTGCATTAACGCTCTGGAAGAGCATCAGGAAGGCCAGATTATTGTTGATGGCACAGAACTGACCCGGGATCTGAAAAATATAGAGAAGGTTCGTCGTGAGGTCGGTATGGTGTTCCAGCAGTTCAATCTGTTCCCCCATCTGACGGTGCTGGAAAACTGCACACTGGCACCGCTCTGGGTCAGGAAAACCACTAAAAAAGCAGCGGAAAAAACGGCGATGGAATACCTTGAGCGCGTCCGTATTCCTGATCAGGCGGATAAATATCCCGGGCAGCTCTCGGGAGGCCAGCAGCAGCGTGTGGCGATTGCCCGAAGCCTCTGCATGAACCCGGAAATCATGTTGTTTGATGAGCCCACTTCGGCACTGGACCCGGAAATGATCAAGGAAGTGCTGGACGTCATGATTGAGCTGGCCAATGAAGGCATGACCATGCTCTGCGTGACCCATGAAATGGGTTTTGCAAAAACGGTAGCAGATCGCATGATCTTTATGGATCAGGGGCAAATCGTGGAAGAGGCGACACCGGAAGTCTTCTTTAATAATCCGAAGTCTGAACGTAGCAGGGCATTTTTGGGGCAGATTCTCAATCACTGAGAGCTTGTTGGACTTCACCTGAATGCCAAACAAAAAGGCCGCTCATCTTTTGATCAGCGGCCTTGTTATAGGATGCTACTGAAGAACCGACTTAGAAGCGGTAAGTCGCAGAAGCATGGAGGGAGTAAGAGCTGGATTCGTACTTACCTGCGTAAGATGTAGTCGTGTCAGTCAGCTGGCCACCACCTTTGACATCGTCATTCTCAACGGTGTCATAGACAGCCGCAAAGTCCAGATCCACCTGTCCATCAAGAATGCTGGTTCCGGCACCCAGAGTAAAGCTGTGGGCGTTGGCTGGCGTTGAGAAGGTAGGTGCAGCATACTCTTCGGGTACAACAGCTGTTGTATAAATGTAACCGGCTCTCAGGGCCCAGTTTTCAATACCGGTGTACTCGGCAGCAATGCGGTAGTTGTACTGGTCTTCCCAGTTGGTGTTGATTGCGGGTACAAGCAGATCGGGATTATCATCGGAAGTAAACTCGATCTGTTCATTGTTACCATACTCAGAGTACGTGATCTCACCAAACAGGGTCCAGTATGGAGCTACCTGGTAGTCGATACCGGTAGAGATCTGCATGGGCAGAGCTGTTTTTGCAGTAGCATCACCTGAATTATTGCCGGTAAGTTCGGTTCGCTCGTTGTAATCACCATCCGCTTCAATATCTACTTCAGAACGGTAATTGATACCCCAGCCCCAGCGGTTGTCGTCAGAGCGATACATGGCACCCAGGCGGACACCGAAGGTGTTAAAACCGCTCATGTCGTTGTAACCCACCGCAGCGCCTACATCCCCTACAAAAGGTATATCAGCAGCTGACACCATGTTGATATCGGCTGTGGCATAAGTCAGGCGATAGGTGCCCCCAACGGACCAGTTGTTATTGATGCGATAAGATAACCCCAGTCCCGCTTCAATAATCTTGATGTCAGTAGAGTATTCGTCTGTGATGGATACATCTTTGCCAGCCGTTACATCTTCATACTTAGCAGCAGCACCACCAGAAGCATAAACACCGTAACCCATTGTGAACTTGTCATTCAGTTTGTAGAGACCTGTCAGGCCGCCAGCAGGAGAAAAGTTGGTTTCACCTTCAATAAAACTTGGTTCACCAGCCGCAGGACCATTGACCTGAGTAAAAGTAGGAGATACATGCAGAGCAATATCATTA
>NZ_JAHHPS010000404.1:0-1409 GCF_024606275.1 Endozoicomonas sp. SESOKO4
TATCGAGTTGCTTGCGTTTTATGTTAAGGGCTATAACGTGTTTGCCGGTTTTATGGGTCAGTTCTCCGGCCTGAAGAACCTGCAAACTGAGATTGTCGAGTGACTCCCTGACCGCAGCCACTAACTTCGGGGGGCTCAGGCCGTGATCGGTAATAATGCCATTCTGGATATCAACATTATGGAGCCAGGTCGCCAGGGCCTTGAGGCGGGAGTAAACCCTGGCCCGGCTGATCCGGAAACCATTGCGTTCTTCCTCGAGCTTGTCCAGAGCCTTGGCCAGGTCCCAGCGACCGGTATACTCAATTTTAAGCCAGGAAATTTTGCGCCCGCAAATCAGCTCGAAGCATAATATGAGTATTTCCTCGACATCGTGAAGGGTCATTATTTCTTCATTGTCCCGCTCACTGGCAGTGAGAATCCGCTCAATGAACAGAGGCTCCCTGGTTTGTCCTTCATGGGGTCTGGCCACGATACCGCTTAATCTGTTTTTGAGCGCCTGGGCTATGCGCGGGTGAAGTTCTTTGAGTTCGTTATGATAACGCTCCGTGTCTTCGGAGACTTCGTGGACAATGTCACGCATTCTATGATAAAGGCCGGCCCTGCGGAATATTTCAATCTGTTCAGCCTTGCGGGCCAGATCAGGGTCACCCGTAATATCTTCAATGGCTGCTGATATCCATTCCGGGCCAAGATCGAACTTTTGCAAAAGAATACCGGCAGAGTGGATGCGACGTGCATCTTTGGCCATATTACGTTGGGCCAGGTCGCGCACTACATAAATGACTTCGGGAATTCGGTCGATGATGCTGAGCAGGTTGTTTTTGTCTTGATTGATCCGTCGGCCGTGGGTAACGTCGTAAATCAGCTTGGTGAACAGACCCAGACCAATGGCAACAATGGAATAGCCAACGAAATAAAGGGTTCTGTCCAACGGCATCATGGTGCCGTAGGCAATATAGTAGCCTGCAAAGGCGGCCAGAAGTGTGACCGGACCTGCAGTCCAGGCGTACTGCATTACAGTGACACTCCAGGGCTCCTGATGAGGAGCGCGTGCCACTTTCTCCAGCCAGTTCAAATCGCGTTCTTCAAGCTGGAGTTCGTCATCATTCCGTTGCTGTCGCCAGCGACTGAAAGGGGCGGTCATTGTCGTATATTTCGCTTTTTTTGGCAGGGGAGCACTTCTTAATTCTAAAGTCTCAGTATGATGGTTCAGTATATGTAGATTTACGTCTTAGGATAAGCGTTTTGTAATCTCTTATCTCGCGAGCTGTTAACCTTTCTCTGGTTCATGAGCCGATAGCCGCATATCTGCACAGGAAGATGCCCGACAGACTCTGTTCTTGCCCAAGTGCTTGGCCTGATACAAGGCGTCGTCTGCTTCTTTCAGTATTTTATCGAGAGTGTTGGTC
>NZ_JAHHPS010000405.1:0-1718 GCF_024606275.1 Endozoicomonas sp. SESOKO4
GTGCTGCAAAGAGCGAGTGTTTAATCATTCTATCCCTGCATTCTGGTGTACAGAGAGGGAGGATAGATCAAGGAAAGAACGCAAGTTACGCAGTTAGCTATTCTCTGAACTGCCCCAGAGAAGCTTTCAGTCATGCCATGTAGATTTTGGTTCAGAGCTGAAAGTGATTCAGCTTCACTTTCTCTATGACTATAAAGTTTGCTGTGACTAAATCATCACCCATTTCAAAAACTCAGAAGATAGGTACACCCGAAAGCCGTGTTTACTGGATTAAATAATGCCTTTCTTTTGTTCCATGCCTTGCCCCGGCCCTGGTCAGGGCTTTCACACAGTCGTTATTGCTCATCAAGATTGCGACGGACAGCGGGGTGGCGCCATTCGACATGGCAGCGTTGAGATCAGCCCCGGCGTTGATCAGGACTTTCACGCAGTCGATGTTATTTTCCTGGGCAGCGATGAACAGCGGGGTGGCGCCATCCGAAGTCCGGGCGTTGAGATCTGCCTTGGCTCCGATCAGGATTTTCACGCAGTCGGCGTTATTTTCCTGGGCAGCGATGAACAGGGCAGTGGCGCCATCCTCAGTCCGGGCGTTGAGATCAGCTCTGGCTTCGGTCAGGATTTTTAGGCAGTCGATGTTATTTTTTTGGGCAGCGATGAACAGCGGGGTGGCGCCACCGTCAGTCTGGGCGTTGAGATCAGCCCGTGCTTCGATCAGGGCTTTCAAGCAGTCAGTGTTGCCCATCTCAGCAGCTATGTAGAGCGGGGTGGCACCATTCGGCAAGGCAGCGTTGAGATCAGCCCCGCCGTTGATCAGGACTTTCACGCAGTCAATGTTATTTTCCTGGGCAGCGAAGAACAGCGGGGTGGGGCCATCCAGCATGGCGGCGTTTAGATCCGCCCCGGCTTCGATCAGGATTTTCAAGCTGTTGGTGTTATCTTCCTGGGCAGCGATCAACAGCGGGGTGGCGCCATCCTTGGTTCGGGGGGCGTTGAGATCCGCCCCGGCCTCGATCAGAGCTTTCACGCAGTCGACGTTATTTTGTTGGGCAGCAATGAACAGCGGGGTGGCGCCATGCATATTACAGGCGTTGAGATCAACCTTGGCTTTGATCAGGGCTTTCAAGCTGCCGGTATTGCCGTCCGCAGCGGCCATGAACAGCGCGGTGACGCCATCCTCAGTCCGGGCGTTAAGATCCGCCCCGGCTTCGATCAGGAGTTTCAGGCAGTCGGTGTTATTTTCCTGGGTAGCGATGAACAGCGCGGTGGCACCATCCTCAGAACGGGCGTTGAGATCGCCCCCGGCGTTGATCAGGCGTTCGACGATGTCCTTGTGCCCCTGACCTGATGCCAACATCAACGCAGTGAGATCATTATCCATAACGGCATTGACATTGACTCCCTCAGCCAATGACTTCTCCACTTGATCCAAATTCCCCTCAAAACAGGCTTCATAAAACGCCTGATCGGGGAAAAATGTATCCGGGTGAGATTCACCGGTGTTCACATTCACCATAGGCATCGGGTCCTGCCGGCACATTGCACAACGGCGAGAGCCGATAGGCTGGTCAACAAAACACTTCGAAATACAGTCCAGATCGAAGTGGTGGCCACAACATTGGGTTTTGACGACCACAGGCGCTGAATCACGACCATGGAAGTGAAACAGACAAATAGGACAGGGATCGGACTCCAATGCTGTGTCAGTGTCCATGGGGACA
>NZ_JAHHPS010000406.1:0-1205 GCF_024606275.1 Endozoicomonas sp. SESOKO4
GGCAAATGACAGAGCAGCTTTCCTCTCCTTTTCAGAACCTCCTAATGCTCTCTCAATAAACCGTTCAACATCATCACGAACACCATCTTGATTACTGTCAATTCCTGCCAGACCTATCAACCCATCCTCACCAGGATCAGTTGGCAGATCGAATAACCAGCGAGTGTCGACAGATTGCAGACACTGCTCCCAGGAAAGGCTTTCAAAGCGCTTATTCTTGTTCAATACCAGACAGTAGCGACTATCTCTGAATTGAAAGCTCAAACGTTGCTGCAGATACCGAACCGGATAAAGGACACCAAATTTGCGCTCTGACGTTAATGGATAAAACTGCTTGCGCCATCGGAAAACATTCAGCCTTCTGCCTTCTCCAGAAACCACCTCATCTTCATCTACCTCCCAGTCTTGCATTTTGTCCTGATCACAAGACCGGGAATAGGCCAATCTTCCACCGCTGAAGTGAGGCAGCCAGTTAAACTTTTTTTTAATATTCTGACTCCATTGGTCTCGCTCCTTCGAACCCTCCTGCAGACAGACCCCCTCCTCCTGACCGCCCCATTCCAGTGATCCGGCCCGAGTGAATCCACTCAACACCAATAGAGCTGCAACGAAGACAATAAAGCCTACTGTAGACATATGTCGTTTTCTCATCACCCATCCCTGGTTGCCTTAAAATAGCCATGAACGAAAAAGCATTTTCGCGGCTGTAAAGGATACTAATCGATAAAGCCAGATGCCCTATTCAATAACAGACCCCACAGGACACCGGGTTGTCAAGGAACCTCCGGGTCACCAGGGCAGCGCCGAAGCTACAAAGAAAGGGTTCGGTTCACTTTTTGGCAGTTCATACTCTGCCGGGTAACCTACATCGACAAAATAAAGACCATGGGGCTTTGCTGTAACACCCCCTTCAGAACGACTTCTGGCATCCAACACTTCTTTTGCCCAGACAGGTGGCTTTCTACCGGCACCAATCTCCAGAAGAACACCCGTGATGTTTCTTACCATATGATGAAGAAACGCATTCGCCCTGACATCTATCACAACCATATCGCCATGCCTGTAAACATTCAGGTGCTGAATTTCACGAACCGCATGTTTCGCCTTACACTGCACCGCACGGTAAGAATCAAAGTCATGTTCACCCATGAGGTACTGCCCGGCAATATTCATCCACTCTACATCCAGTGGACGGTAGTAAAAGG
>NZ_JAHHPS010000407.1:0-1713 GCF_024606275.1 Endozoicomonas sp. SESOKO4
TCAGGCCCCGATTTACTGGCCCTTACAAACGCCATCCGGCTCCTACACACTCTGGGTCTACTATCACCGCTTAAACGAACAAACCCTCTACACCTGCGTCAACGATTTTGTTGAACCAAAGCTTCAGCAAGTGGAGCAAGACCTGAGCGCCCTAAGAGGAAAGTCCACCCGCAGCAATCAGGAAGAAAAAGAACTGGCCAAACTCACCGATCTGGCCAGTGAGCTACGAGACTTCCGCGAAGAACTGCTACGCCTGGCCAAATTCTGGAAACCCAATCTAAACGACGGCGTACAGATTACCGCAGCCCCACTGTGGAAACTATTCCAACACAAAGCCTGGCAGAAAAAACTGAAAGAGACCTGGCAAAAACTGGAAAAAGGTGACTATGATTGGGCACACTTGGCCTGCAGTATCTGGCCAGAGCGAGTATTACGCAAATGCCACCAGGATCGCAGCCTGGCCATTGCCCACGATGTGGAAGACCATTTCTGGCATGAAGTAGAAGTACCAGTCATTCGTCGTGGCAAGGAAACAGGTGAAGTGAAATATGAATGGCAACCAAAAGACCTAAACGATAGTGCATTAAACGAACTGGTGAAACAGTTGATCGCCGAAAGCGACTGATCCACTATCGTGCTATTTATAATGAAAATGCCGCAGTCTGGCACTTTCTTATCTTCAATGCTTGAGGGGAGCGGTATTTTCCGCTCATGGCTGTTTAATGGAGGCCATGATGGCAAAACAACCAAAAAAACGACCCGGTATACCCAAAATAGAATCCATCAGAGTTGAAAACTACCGGGCTCTGCGTAAGATCGAACTGAAGAACCTTACCCCCCTAACGGTGCTGCTGGGTCCCAATGGCAGCGGCAAGTCCACCATTTTTGATGTGTTCAACTTTCTGTCGGAGTGTTTTCAGTTTGGCCTGCGCCACGCCTGGGATCGTCGGGGCCGGGGCAAGGAGCTGAAAAGCCGTGGCGCCTCCGGCCCCATCCTGTTTGAACTGAAATATCGGGAGAAGCCTGGCACCCCCATTATCACCTACCATCTAGCCATTGATGAGGGCAGCAGAGGCCCGGAAGTGGTGGAGGAGTGGCTACAGTGGCGACGGGGCGCTAAAGGTAAGCCTTTCCGCTTTCTGGAGTTCAGCCGGGGCAAGGGTCGTGCTGCCAGTGGCGAAACCCCCGATGAAGATGATGATCGGCCAGAAACCAACCTGCGCTCCTCGGACCTGATTGCTGTCAACACTCTTGGGCAGCTTTCGGAACATCCGCGTATTGCCGCCCTGCGGGAGTTTATTACCGACTGGTATGTCTCCTATCTCTCCATTGACCAAACCCGCAATCAACCGGAAGCCGGCCCCCAGGAGCGTTTAAGCAAAGGCGGTGAAAACCTGCCCAACGTAATCCAGTACCTAAAAGAGCAACACCCGGAACGGCTGGAAGCTATTTTTGCCAAACTGCGCCAGCGCATTCCCCGGCTGGAAAAGGTTGCAGCAGACCCGATGCCCGATGGTCGTCTGCTATTACAGATAAAAGATGCACCTTTTGATCAACCGGTGCTGTCGAAATTTGCCTCCGATGGCACCATGAAAATGCTGGCTTACTTAACGGTGCTGCATGATCCGGAGCCACCCCGCTTTATCGGTATTGAAGAACCAGAGTGTGTAGGAGCCGGATGGCGTTTGTAAGGGCCAGTAAATCGGGGCCTGA
>NZ_JAHHPS010000408.1:0-15265 GCF_024606275.1 Endozoicomonas sp. SESOKO4
CAGCGCAATACCATTCGGGTACTCACTATCCAACACATACTCAAAGTATGCTTCATCCAGAACAACAACAACCTCTTCAGACACCTTGCCCAGGAAGGTAAGCAACTCTGTTTTTGAAAAACGGGTACCGGTCGGGTTATTAGGATTAGCCAGAAAAACGATGCGGGTATCAGAACGAACCGCTTCGGCCATCGCTTCCAGATCATGACCCCAGTTTTTAGCAGGCACCACTATACTTTCCGCCCCAGTCGCCTGGACCGCTATGGGATAAACCGCAAAAGCGTATTCAGAAAATACAGCAGAGCACCCCTCTTTCAGGTAGCATTGCGCCAATAGAACAAGAACATCATTGGAACCGTTACCAAAGGTAATCTGATCAGGCTCTACCGCCAGCTTTTTGCAAAGAGCATCACGCAGATTATAGAGGCTGCTGTCAGGGTATCGAGCCAGCTCATCCAGCATCACAGCGATGGCTTCACGAGAAGACTGAGCCGCCCCAAGAGGATTTTCATTACTGGCCAATTTAACAATACTGCTGACATCCAGACCTTGTTCGCGCGCCAGCTCTTCAACGGGTTTACCGGGAAGATAAGGATTCAGTGCACGTACTCCCGGTACGGCAAGCTGTATAAAATCACAACCCATTTTTCACCTGTTTTTTTACCATGAAAAATTTTACATCCCCACGAGAGGACGCAAAATTGTTTCAATCGCTCATGACTGATTTGTTAAAGAACGCCCTTGGGATAGGAGCCCAGAACCCGAAGATCATTAACCCTGTCAGCAAGCTTTCCCAATACTTTCTGGATAACCGGATCGTCTTTGTGACCTTCAAAGTCAATAAAGAAAACATAGTTCCAGATGCCGGTACGGGACGGACGGGTTTCTACCCGGGTGAGATCCACGTCATGAACATCGAACGCTTCAAGAATCGAATGCAGAGCACCGGACTGGTTTCTCATACTGACGACGATGGATGTTTTGTCTTCACCACAGGGTGGAACATCCTGATGCCCAATGATCAGGAAGCGGGTGGAATTGTCCGGCTGATCCTCGATTTTCTCAGAGATCTTTTCCAGACCATAAATATCAGCCGCCATATCACCGGCAATGGCCGCAGAGTTCCATTCACCCTTTATACGCTTAGCCGCTTCTGCATTGGAGCTGACAGCAACTCTTTCAGCCATCGGCCAGTGGGCATCCAGCCATTTACGGCACTGTGCCAATGACTGAGCATGGGAGTATATCCGGGTAATATGGTCACGGCGGGTGTTTTCAGAGACCAGCAGATGCTGATGAATTCTTAGCACGACTTCACCACAGATTTTAAGAGAAGAATCCATGAAGCTGTCCAGGGTATGACTGACCACCCCCTCTGTTGAATTCTCAACAGGCACAACACCATAACGCACTGCCCCCGCCGTCACCTCCCTGAACACTTCATCAATCGCGGCCATAGGGACAGAAACCGCAGAATGGCCAAAGTGCTTCATGGCAGCCTGCTGGGTAAAGGTGCCTTCAGGACCAAGAAACGCCACTCGAACAGGCTCTTCAAGAGCCAGACAGGCCGACATAATCTCCCTGAACAGTCGAGCCATTTCTTCATCGTCCAGCGGACCGTCATTGCGCTCCATCACCCGGCGCAAAACCTGGGCCTCACGTTCCGGACGATAAAACACTGCCACGGCGTCTTCATTTTGCTTGACTCTGGCGACTTCCTGAGCGCAGCGTGCACGCTCACTGATCAGCTTCAGAATATCCTGATCAAGCTTGTCAATTTTTGTCCGCAACCCCTTCAACTTATCATCTGTCATAATGTTCTCTGCGTTTAACGGTTCTGACGAAAGCCGCGCAATCGGCAGATGCCAAGCCTGCGAGCTTTGTACTTAAAATTGCGACAGACCAAGGATTTTTTATCCAAACTTTCTTTCGAATTCATGCATAAAGGCGATCAACGCATCGACATGCTCTTCCGGTACTGCATTATAAATACTCGCTCGCATACCGCCTACTGCCTTGTGCCCCTTGAGATAAAGAAAGCCATTTTTTTCAGACTCGGCCAGAAAAACCTTATCTAACTCAGGATCGCTCAGCGTAAAGGGTACATTCATTCTTGAACGCCAGCGGGGATCTACCTTGTTGTGATAAAACCCGGACTCATCAATCACCTGATAGAGTTTGCCTGATTTACGGGCATTGATCTGGTCGATCACTTCAAGCCCCCCCTGATCCTTTAGCCACTCAAACACCAGACCGGCCAGATACCATGCGAAGGTTGGCGGAGTGTTATACATGGAATCCTTATCCGCCTGTACCCGATAATCAAAAACAGCAGGGCAATTGGAATGCCCCCGGTCCAGAAGATCGTCACGCACGATAACCACTGTCAGTCCTGCCGGACCAATATTTTTCTGGGCACCGGCATAGACAACCCCGAAACGGCTGATATCAATGGGCCCGGACAGGATATTGGATGACATATCCGCTACCAGTGGCACATCGCCAGAATCCGGTATAAATGGAAATTCAAGACCACCAATGGTTTCGTTCGGAGTGTAATGAACATAAGCCGCATCGGAACTGAAACGCCAGCCACTCTCTTCCGGCATGGTATGGAATGAAGCGCCTTTGCCGTCGGCAATAACATTGACATTCAAATAACGCTGGGCTTCTTTGATTGCCGACTGAGCCCAGTACCCACTATTGACATAGTCTGCACTATTTTTCTGCCCCCTCAGGTTCATTGGGACTGCCGCAAACTGACCACGGGCCCCGCCCTGCAAAAACAGAACCTTATAGTTTTCAGGAATCTTCAAAAGATCACGGAGATTCTGCTCCGCCAGCTCAGCAACCTTGAGAAAAGACTTCCCTCTGTGACTGACTTCCATAATGGAAGCGCCTTCACGGTTGTAGTCCAGAAGCTCATCCCTTGCACGCGCAAGCACCGACTTCGGCAATGGAGCCGGGCCCGCCGAAAAGTTATAAGTAGGCCCTTGTGGGCCAGCCAGTGTTTCTGCCAATAGATTATTCATACTATCCTCCCGTAGAGCCAAACTCGTCGATTCAGAAGTGCATCCCTTTAAGTAAAACGCCAGCATGCTGCTGGCGTTAAGTTATTGGATACAGAATCAGCCTTCCATCCCTTCATCAGGCTCAGTCTGAGGCGTTTCTTCCCCTGTCACTTCGATTTCAGTCCCATCTTGCGGCTCTTCCGGCTCTTCAACCCTGGCAACACCAACCAGTTTCTCACCTTCCTGAACCTTGATCAGGGTAACCCCCTGAGTATTACGACTCATAACAGATATTTCATCGACACGGGTTCTCACCAGAGTGCCCTGATCAGAGATCAGCATAATCTCCTCTCCATCCTGTACCTGGATAGCACCGATCAGTTCGCCGTTTCGATCAGTACACTGCATGGAGATAACACCCTGACCACCACGACCCGTGATTCTGAAATCTTCTACACCCGTTCGTTTACCGAAACCATTCTGGCTGACGGTTAGAATCTGGGTTTCGTCTTCGGGAATAATCAGAGAGATCACTCTTTGAGCATCCTGTAGTTTAATACCACGGACACCTCTGGCAGTTCTGCCCATGGCGCGCACATCAGTTTCTTCAAACCGAATCGCTTTGCCCGCATTGGAAAGCAACATAACCTGCTTCTCACCGGTCGTAATTTCGGCACCCACAAGGGTATCACCTTCATCAAGACCCAGGGCAATCAGACCACTGCTTCTTGGGCGAGAGAACTGTTCCAGAGGTGTCTTCTTAACCGTTCCTGCAGCCGTTGCCATAAAGACAAAGTGACCTTCGGTATACTCTTCAACAGGCAACATCGCCGTGATGCGCTCATCCTCTTCCAGAGGCAGGATATTCACGATGGGTCGGCCACGTGAAGTACGGCCAGCTTCCGGAATCTGATAGACCTTCAACCAATAAACCTTACCCCTGCTGGAGAAGCAAAGAATCTGGGTATGGGTATTGGCCACCAGCATATGTTCAACATAATCTTCGTCTTTTACCGAAGCGGCGGATTTACCTCGACCACCTCGGCGCTGGGCCTGATAGGTGTCGAGCGATGTGGTTTTTGCGTAACCACCATGAGACAGGGTCACAACCATGTCTTCTTCAGAAATCAGGTCTTCAACGGTCAAATCACGGCGTGAACTGGTGATCTCAGTGCGACGCTCATCGCCATACTCTTCGACTACTTTTTCCATCTCTTCACGGATGACTTCCATCAAACGCTCAGAGCTGGAGAGAATGAGCAGTAGCTCGGCAATTTTTTCCAGCAGCTCGCGATATTCACTCAACAGCTTGTCATGCTCAAGACCGGTCAGCCTGTGCAGACGCATTTCCATGATGGCCTGAGCCTGGGCAGGTGATAAATAGTAGAGACCATCATCGCGAAGACCAAACTGTTCAGGCAATTCGTCAGGCCGACAGGCATCGGCACCGGCACGTTCTGCCATTGCCAGCACGTGACCCGGCTGCCAACCCTGTGCCATAAGCTTTTCTTTAGCCTCTGCAGGCGTTGGCGAGCCCTTGATTAAGGCAATCACCGGATCAATATTAGAAAGGGCTACTGCCAGACCTTCCAGCAAATGCCCTCGCTCACGAGCTTTACGCAGCTCATAAACGGTTCTGCGCGTCACTACTTCGCGACGATGACGAACAAAAGCTTCCAGCATCTCCTTAAGGTTCAGGAGTTTTGGCTGACCATCGACCAGTGCAACATTGTTAATGCCAAATACACTTTCGAGCTGGGTTTGTGCGTAGAGGTTATTGAGAACAACGTCCGCAACTTCACCACGGCGCAACTCAATCACTACTCGCATACCGTCTTTATCAGACTCGTCGCGCAGCTCGGAAATACCTTCAATTTTCTTGTCTTTGACCAGCTCAGCGATCTTTTCAATCAATCGTGCCTTATTCAGCTGATAAGGCAGCTCGGTAACAATGATGGTACTTTTATTTTTCTTTTCATCATGCTCGACATCTGCACGGGCCTGAATATAGATACGACCACGACCGGTACGATATGCCTGCAAAATACCCGCCCGACCATTAATGATGCCAGCAGTTGGAAAGTCCGGACCCGGAATATATTCCATCAGATCATCAACAGACAGGCTCTCATCATCAATTAACGCGAGACAGCCTCTAACCACTTCAGTCAGGTTATGTGGTGGTATATTGGTTGCCATACCCACAGCAATACCGGCAGCACCATTCACCAGCAGATTGGGGATGCGGGTTGGCATGACGGCAGGAATCTGTTCCGTACCGTCGTAGTTGGGTACGTAATCGACCGTTTCCTTATCCAGATCAGCCATGATGTCATGACTGATCTTCTGCATTCGGATCTCGGTATAACGCATGGCCGCTGCAGAGTCGCCGTCTACGGAACCGAAGTTCCCCTGTCCGTCTACTAACATGTACCGCAACGAAAATGGCTGCGCCATACGAACAATGGTGTCATATACAGCAGAGTCACCATGGGGGTGGTATTTACCAATGACGTCACCCACCACACGAGCTGATTTCTTGTAGGGCTTGTTCCAGTCATTGCCCAGCTCGTTCATTGCGAAGAGGACGCGCCGGTGGACCGGCTTGAGTCCGTCACGCACATCAGGCAGTGCCCGCCCAACGATGACACTCATGGCGTAGTCCAGATAGGACTGCTTGAGTTCGTCTTCGATGTTTACCGGAAGAATCTCTTTGGCGATATCAGTCATGTAAACCCAGTCGTCCTTTAGCTTGCGCCCAACGGATACCTGTCAGCATCCTTTCTCAACCCGGAAGGCCGAAAATCCGAATAATTCAATCAACAGGCAGCCATGTGAAAGCAATCATTCAGCTCCTGCCTGAGCAGAAAGGAAGCGTTGAAATGAATTTAACGATAAAAAAGGGCATGGCTGCTTTTTTTCATAATAAGTAGCAAATAATACCACAGCTGGCAGCCTTACTGCGAGCCAGTGTATGGCTTGACAACAATATTTATGAATAAAAAATGACACAAATGTACGACATAGTCGTCTCTTTAGTAGCTATATGACAGGAATACTTAACTATGAAAACTCTGTCTGTATAATGCGGACAAGAATACAGACTGCGCTGTTACTATCGGAAATCAACCGCTTGAGAATCTGGACATTATGACTGCAAACCAGAACGAACCACGCCCGGTGCAAAACGTCGATCCAGCCGAAATTGCCAAATTTGAAGAGTTAGCCAGCCGATGGTGGGACATGGACGGCGAATTCAAGCCCCTGCACGAGATCAACCCGCTGCGCCTCAACTACATCGATGAGCGAGTGAGCCTGGCAGGAAAAAAAGTACTGGACGTTGGCTGTGGCGGAGGCATTCTCAGCGAATCAATGGCGCTTCGCGGTGCGGATGTTACCGGCATCGACATGGGCGATGCACCACTTTCCGTAGCTCGCTTACACAGTATGGAAAGCGAAGTTGAGGTCAACTACCGCAAGATTCCGGTGGAAGAACTGGCAGAAGAAATACCCGGCACCTTCGATGTGGTTACCTGTCTCGAAATGCTCGAACACGTTCCTGAACCAGCGTCCGTCATTCGTGCTTGTGAAAAGCTGCTCAAACCCGGCGGACAGATCTTCTTTGCTACGATAAACCGCAATGCCAAATCCTGGTTGTTTGCCATCGTCGGGGCCGAGTACGTTCTTAAAATGCTTCCCAAGGGTACCCATGAACACAGTAAATTCATTAAACCTCATGAGCTCTGCGGCTGGATGCGCCAGAGCGATCTGGAAGTAAACGACATGACAGGTATGATTTTCAACCCGTTTACCGGTGTCTACTCACTTAAGAAGTCGGACACTGACGTTAATTACCTGATTTATGGCAGCAAGCCAGAGGCCCAATGAGAATCTTGATGAGTCAACCGAACACCATTGAAGGTATTTTTTTTGATCTGGACGGCACTCTGCTGGACACTTCGGAAGACTTCATTTTTACCGTCAACAAAATGCTGGCAGATGATCATCTGCCAGCAATGGATGGCGAGCTCATTCGAAGCTATGTTTCGGAAGGCTCGAGAAAGCTGGTTCAACTCGCATACGGTCTGGAGCCATCAGACCCGAAGGTAGAAAGCCTCAGGAACAGGCTTCTTGATGAATATAATGACTACATCAGCAATGATCGTAGGGAAAAAGCAGCAAAACTGTACGGCGGACTGCCAACACTGCTTGATGCTCTGGATGAAAGAGCCATTCCCTGGGGGGTCGTCACCAATAAACCTTCAGTTTACGCAAAAATTTTACTGGCTCAGGCTAACCTGAGCCACCGGTCAAAAACATTGATCTGTCCAGACCATGTCAGACTGACCAAGCCCAACCCCGAAGCTCTGCTACTGGCCTGCCAGCAGACGGACGCTAATCCGGCAAAGTGCATTTATGTGGGTGATCATTGGCGCGACATTGAGGCTGGCAGAAATGCAGACATGGTGACTATTGCCGCACTCTATGGTTTTATCAGTCCCAAAGATACGCCGGATCAGTGGCACGCTGATTACAACGTCTCATCCGCAGAAGAGATTCTTCCGCTGCTGGAAAAGTACAAGTGGCAGCTACCACGGAGAGCAACACATGTTTAAATATACTGCACCCGACAACCTCCTCCGGGACAAAATTATCCTGATCACTGGTGCTGGCAGTGGTATTGGCCGAACGGCAGCACTGACCTTTGCACGCCACGGCGCTACCGTCATCTTGCTGGGCAGAACCATCAGCAAGCTTGAAGAGGTCTATGACGAGATTGAAGAAAATGGCTGGCCCCAGGCGGCCATTTATCCCATGAACCTCGCCGGAGCTTCAGAACAGGACTATGCGAACCTGGCGGAAACTCTGGATAAAGAATTTGGCAGACTGGATGGGCTCCTGCACAATGCAGGCCTGCTGGGCGAACTGAAAACCATTGCACAATTTGAACTGGATAAATGGAATGAAGTCATGCACGTTAATTTGACTGCCCCCTTCCTGCTGTCAAGAGAACTGCTCCCTCTGCTTCGCAACGCTGAATCCGGTTCCATTGCCTTCACTTCCTCCAGCGTTGGTCATAAAGGACGCGCTCACTGGGGAGCCTATAGCATCTCAAAATTTGCTACCGAAGGCCTGATGCAGGTGATGGCAGATGAAGAAGACGGCCTCAGCCAGGTAAGAGTCAACACCATTAATCCCGGTGGCACACGGACAGCCATGAGAGCCTCTGCCTACCCCGGTGAAGACCCGATGAGCCGCCCAACACCTGAAGATATTATGCCAGTCTATCTGTATCTGATGGGTGACGACAGCCATTCGGTCAGCGGTAAAGCTTTTCATGCCCAGCTTCCAGGTGATCCAGAGAACATTGCAACACTCTGACATTGTCTTATGACCCACTCAGCCAGTGGGTCACTCTTTACCTTACCTGTATACAACCCGTTACAAAAAAAACATGCCCTCCCGGAAGCCTCGACTAGGTTTTAACGTCGATAACTCAACGATAAATCAATCATAGCGAGGATTTCATGCCAAGAATTCACCCCCCTGTTCTGCTCTTGCTGGCAGCCTGCGCACCTGTTTCGGCAGCACTTTCTGCAGTTTATTCTCAGAAAGAGTTGAATGAAGAAAAAGTCGTTGCCTCTAACTGGCAACAGCACTCTCCTGAATATGAAGCACTCGTGCACCAGTCATTCAACATAGCCAGAGACAACCTCGCCAGCGCATTGAATGAGTTACCTGAAGGCAAGCGTGCCGCGATAGTGACCGATATTGACGACACTTTAATCGATGGCACCGTATATTTCTCAAGCATGGTCGGAACCGGTGGTGCACGAAGCACTGATGCCACTATTGCCTGGTGGAGAGAACAAAGGATGGAAGCCTTACCCGGTGCCGTGGATTTTTTAAATGAGATTGACCAGCAAAGCATAGACATCTTCTACGTCAGTGGTCGTTTCAATGAGGCCAAAGACATTTCGATGGCCAAACTGAAAGCATTGGGATTCCCAATCAAAGGCCCTGAATATCTGCTTTTTCAGCAAACAGACAATAGAACACTGAGCAAAGAAGACCATCGTCAGAAAATCAGAGACAAGGGCTATCAGATACTTATGCTTCTGGGTGACCAGCTGGATGATCTTGCAGAAGTGGAAGGCCATCACTTTACTGAGAGACAGCAATGGGTTCACCAAAATCGCAGCCGATTCGGCAAAGATTGGATCAGCTTCCCCAACCTTGTTTATGGAAGCTGGGAGTCTGCGGCTGTGACTGAAAACTTCAGCCAATTGTCGCCCCAGAAAAAGCACATTGCCAACCTGAATGCGCTGAACCACTCTCACTTCAGCCAGATACGGGATCCTGCCTTCGCCCAGCACAATATTAATGCAATGCTCTGGATGTACTCATCAGCCGATTATCATGCCCTGACGCAGCAAGCATTCAATCACTCCACCAAAATACTGGAAAAACTGACTCAGAAAACGATGGAAAACCCCGTTATTGTTGTAGACATCAACGGTACCATTCTGCAATACACCCCCCTAAATCCCGACCTCATCCGGCCTGCATCAGGATCAGAACACGATAAAGACAGCTGGCGCCTTGAACAACAGAAAAATGCCAAGCCGATCCCCGGTGCACGGGAGTTTCTCACTGCGGCAAAGGAAAAAGGGTTTGATATATTCTATGTTTCCGAGCAACCTATGTCGTCAGGCCGCCAGGGCAACAGGAAAGACTTTGAAGAACTAACCGTCAAACAGCTGAAAAAGCTGGGCTACCCGGATGCAGATGAAACCCATATCGTACTAAAAGGAGAATACTGCTCAGAGGTTGATCTTAAGAACTGCACAAAAATCTTTCAGCGTCGTGCGATCACTAACGGACAAGTCGATAGAAAAAAACATCAGATCGCACTTTATATCGGTGACACGCTCTCCGACTTCGATCTTGAAGAAAACGGCTATAATCCTGACCTGAAAGTATCTGTGACAGCAAATAAAGACCTGTTTGGCCGTCAGTATGTGGTCATTCCCAACCCAATAGATACATACCGACTTGTTACTATCTACAACGAATATGCCGGTAAGCCTATTGGTGATTTATCACGTGAAGAACAAGCTAATGTCAGGCGAAAAATGATCAGGAACTGGCCGGGGAAGCCTTTTTGACCGCCAATTCAGGATAGCCTGTTTCTCTGTCTACTTCACGGGTGAAACAGGTATCGTCAAGAATGCCCACCACTATTTCGGCTGTGGTTGCAATGGTAGACCCCTGTTTTAAATGACCACCCAAAACACGCCCTTCTTTATCCGCAACACTGATATGCAAATGCAGCCCTGAGGGACAACAGGTACCTGAAAGGGAAAGAATTTCGAAGGGGCCCTGCAGAATCTTCTCCTGTTCGGCTCCGGCCAACCTGAGAGACAACACTTTCAGGCTTCCGACGCAGGACAACAGACAAGCTGCAGGCCATTCCTTTGCGAGGGTCTGTAGTTCGAGATAGGGATCATCGCCAGGAAGCAAACGTTGACTATGGGTTTTCATAACACTCAGATCCGGCTTTCGATAGAGAGAGCTTAACAAACAAAAAGAAGAAGACAAACCAGCAGACAAGCACAGGTCATTGAACGAGAGCAAAGACAGTCTGGGCCATACCGGGCTCATTTCTCGAAAAGCTCGGCTATCGACCAGATAAACGATCGTGGCATAGATTAACTACCTTATATAGAGCTTTCTAAAAAACGAAATAAACCTCCAAGCTCGTGAAGAATAAATATGTCTTAGCTCGTCTTCTTTCGACTCCGCCTTTGACTTTTCTTCCAATAACTCTTGCTTGTACTTTAACTGTGTAGTTTGATTTTGTTCTTTTAGCGTATTTATGACTGAATTAAGCCTCTCAATCGTCTCAAGCTGTTGACTTGCAACACTTTCATTTAAATTCAATCGTTCTATCAATTGAGATATTGGCTTTTGCTTATTAAATTCTGCGAACCATTCAGGGTTAGAAAGATCGTGATCTTGCACCAGGTAATCCCCAATCATTTCATAACCAAACAGTAGAAAGTCTTTCTCGTATATTCTATTAACAGTTCTAATCGCTTCCTCATTATAATATGAAAGACAATCTTCTTTTTTTTCCGTGCTTTCATTAATTTTTTCTAATTTATTACTGAGACCTAGAACTGAACTGATATATAACATATCCCTGTCTAATCTCTCGTAACGACCAATAAAATCTACATAACATTTCTGCCCATCATAAAAAAAATAATGCTGCGGACAAAAATGTATATATTTATAGTCGTATCTGATTTTAGTTTCATCTAGCTCAACTATAAAATCATTAAAATCTTCACTTATATTTCTTAATTGCTTTCTCACTTCAAAGTAAGCAGAACAAACTCGTTCATAGGGATTCCTTACAAATCCAAAAACAAATTTATTTTTATCAAGCAAGTATTTGAAATAATCAGTTTTTGCCAAATCATTCATGGTGATGTGTGGTTTATCTACAGGATGATCAATCCCTTTTATATAACCTCGGTCCCAGAAAAAACCGTCGAAGTCATCAAAACTTTCCAAAGACTTTCTAATACTACAACCAGCAACTTTAGGATTATGTATGAATACACAATTTTTCTTACCAGAAATAATCATAAATACTGCTCACTCAAGGAATAGATTTCCCGTTCAGTATAAAATATATTGACTTGGTATCTTGGATGATTTTCGCATTGAAATACACCTCTGCGTACATCTTTTTCAAGCACCACCATCCTTGGAACACCATTTGTAGAAGGTCGCTGTCTTCAACCCGCGTTCGCGGCATAATTCAGGAACAGACGTCCCTATTTAGACTTGCCTGAGAATGAAAATAATCTGGTCGTCCGAGTAATTGCTATGTAGAAAGAACGGATTGCCAACTGCCCGTGTTTCAGTGCCAGCTGTCTCAATTAACGCACCTATATACACACTTCAGGTTATGCAGGTCCTGAGAAATATCAATCTACTGGAGCAACTGCCAATACATGAGCCCTTCTTCCTGATCTCCAACAAACCATTGAATCCGGAAACGACTGGAGCCAATAGCATCTTCCCTCAGTCTGGATTGGAGGAGGCTTTTGAATTGTTGCAACTGCCTGCTGAGACTGTCCACCTCAGAGACTCTCTCAGCTGATGCTGACTCGACCGTGATCAATAGGGGCTTGGTCTGGTTTTCAAAAGCTTTTAGCAGAAACTTGTAGGCCTCTGAGCGGGCTAAAGTAAATGAACTGGTGGGTAAGGAGGTCAAGACAACCTGATTACTCCTCACTACTTTTGTCTTACCGGCTGTGAAGATATCGACCAGAGCATACTCTCTTTTGTCACCTCTTCGAACGGTATAGACCAGGTAATAAACAGTCTTGCCATTGATCTTCTTTTCACCCAGAAAATAGGCCTGAGTCTTATCAAGGCCGTACAAACGGGCTATATCGAAGACATTATTAGCCCAGAAGTTGCTGGCTCCACAGCTGAAACGCTCGCAGCTGAAAACAGGTGCGACCCCCAGTTTTTCAAACTGCTCTGTAAAAAATCGATAGGCTTCGTCGCTGCTTCTGCCACTGGGCAGAAGATATAGCTTTCGATCCAGAGAGCCATCCAGCCATTGATCTGAGTCAGCCGTCACGACCCCATTCACTTTCTTCATGGCACTGCTGATGACGGGGTAGCTGGTCACTTGTTGTTTGAATTCAAGATTGAGAGTGGCATTAGGAAACGGGGCTATTTCATCAGCAGAGACCATGACAGGTAAAATGAAGAGTCCGGCCAACATTAAAGAAGATGTTTGCCACAGCAAAGAATAAAAAATAGTCATAGATTCCATTTCACTCCCGATCAATGAAATACAGCTTTTTCATGAGAGAAAATCAACTGATCAAACACCTGACCAGCCGAACACAATCAATAACTCATCACAGTATTCACTAAGGTGGCCACAGAACCGGTCTCCCCATCCATATGGAAGTGATGGGAGCCTGACATCGGATAAAACTGGATATTTTTCAGACGTTCACGGTATGGTTCAATCAGAGCGTCAACGTAACCTTCCTTTGCGTAGAGCATGTGTGCATCACAGCTCATCTGCTCTGCAAAGGCCAGTGCCTGTTCTTCTGTAAAACGTGTGGGTGAAGGCAATTTCAGACGTGGATCCGTTCGCCAGGTCCAGGCATCACCGTCCTGAAATAACGCTCGCTCCACCAGCAAAGCCGAAGAATCGCGCGTTACTGGAAATTGTCCCAGACAACGTACTCGAATAGCATGCTCCAAAGAGCGATAACGATTCACCGGCTTACCTTTTCGAAAGGATTTTCTTTCCTGAATGTACGCCGCCAGTGCATTGGGAGTATCTTCCGGTTTTCTGGGCATGGGAAAAAGTCCATCGAGCAAAATCGCTTTCTTAACCCGATCACCCAAAATGGCTGAAGCCATCACCGAAACAATGGCTCCCATTGAATGCCCGATTAAACTGAATGAGTCCAATTCAAGGCTATCAACGATTCCCACCAGATCTTCGACGTAGTGCCAGATGGAATAGTCGACTTCATCCGGTCTATGAGAAGAACGTCCATGACCGGCCTGATCAATGGCAAGCAGACGCACATTTTTAAGAAAGGGCGCCAGAGGAGCAAAACTGGCGGCGTTATCCAGCCAGCCATGCAGAGCAATCAAAGGCTTTCCGTCCGGGTCGCCCCACTCCTGACCGGAGAAGTTCATCCGCCCGATACTGATTTCTATGTCTATAGGCTCCATAGCTCTCTCTTGTTAGCCTCTCGATCTTCTGCGCGACAGTTTATTATTGTTTTCGCCATAGATCATGGCAAGGAGCCTGTCGGACTCATCATAATGGTTTCCAGCGGTTGTATTCATTCTTGCAAGCGGTTCAGACCAGTGGTTAATGACAGAATCTATCTGAAAGCAGCCCCGCAGGAATGCCGAAAAATTATCAGGATCTTAATGGTAAAGCAACTGCTCCCCTGTGCAAGTCGGGGTATGTTCAGGCGCTTTTGGGTGCGAACTTTGACTCTAATAACCCCAGTTTCATAGCTTCATGTACTTTTGCCATCAAATCTATTTCTGTCAGGCTGTGTAACTCTGAAAGTGACTGGATAATAAAGTAAACCGGCTGAAGAATATCAATCCGATAGGGGGTTCTCAGAGCTGTCATCAGATCAAAGGATAGACGCTCTGGGTCACTGCTTTGCATGGCATACATCGTTTCCCTGAAGCTGGATAGAATACCTCCTCCGTAAATTCGCAGCCCTTTATTTGTCATCACCAGACCAAACTCTACAGTCATCCAATACAGCCTCGCAAGATAAACTCTTTCTTCTTTGCTGGCCTTCAGTCCCAATTGACCATAGGTCTCAGTGAATTGAGCAAAATCAGGATTCGTCAACAGAGGGCAGTGTCCGAAAACTTCATGGAAGATATCCGGCTCCTCAAGATAATCCAGCTCTTCACGTGAGCGAATAAAAGTGGCTACCGGAAACTGGCGGTTGGCGAGTAATTCAAAAAAACGATCAAAAGAGATCAGTGCAGGCACTCTGGCCGCAGACCACCCTGTGGATTCACGTAGTTTTTCAGTGATGTCATTCAACTGAGGGATTTCATCAGCAGAAAGGCCGAGAATTTCCAGCCCCCTGATAAACTCAGGGCAGGCTCTGTTTTCGACCGCCCCTATCTGACGTTCATAGAGTATGCGCCAGGTTTCATGCTCGCCCGCCGGATACTCAATAAAACCTTGCTCGTCAGGCTTTCGGGCCACATAGTGATTAGGCTTATTCAATATGAAACTCCTTTTACCGTGAAGATGCTGGCTCCTTAGTCACTTTCACAGCTTTTAGTAGTCTGCATTTCAAGCTCCTGGCTGTCCGAAAATAGACAGCCCGGCTGGAGAGACACCAGGAAAATCATTTTTCCTGTAACACACCTCGACGAATCTGATCCCGCTCCATACTTTCAAACAAAGCTTTAAAGTTACCCTCTCCGAAGCCTTCGTCGCCCTTACGCTGGATGATCTCAAAGAAGATTGGTCCGATGACAGTTTCGGTAAAAATTTGCAGCAGCAAACCTCCGTCTGAAGTGGGAGCGCCATCCATCAGAATGGCCCTGGTTCTCAAGTCTTCAACCACTTCCCCGTGCCAAGGCAGACGCTCACCCAGCATTTCGTAGTAGGTGTCAGGTGGAGGTGTTAAGAATTTAACCCCCAAACC
>NZ_JAHHPS010000409.1:0-3438 GCF_024606275.1 Endozoicomonas sp. SESOKO4
AGTCAACCTGTCCCGTATTGCCCGAACTATGGGGCGCGGTACCGAGATCGACTCCGGGCGTAAACGTCTCAAGCGCTTCTTCTCCCGCAGTGGCATGGAGCTTGATGATATGGCGAGTACTCACTCTTCCTTTTATATCAAGATTCGTTACGAAATTGTCCCTCTACAGAGGCCATCATCACTGGTTCACATAGGCATACTTGCGCTTTCTATGTCTTCTTTTGTGGTTTTCCAAAGCTTGATCATTCTTGTAAACCTTCTCGCATGGCGGCGGCTGGCTATCCCCCCCGACTACTTCCAGTGCGCAAGTTGGTTGCTTGGTGTGGCTTTTTCTTTTGTGATTCGACAGGGCAACGGCAGTCTTACAGACCGTCCCGCATGGTCGCGGCTGGCCATCCACCCCGACCACTGTTACATCGCAGGTTTGTTGCCCTGAGTGGTCTCTTCTTTTGTGATCCGACAGGGCTTGGGCATTCTTGCAGATCTTCCTGCATGCTCGCAGTTGGCCATCTTCCGAGACTACTGGTAAGTTACAGGTCTTTTGCCCGGTGTGGTATTTGCTTTTGTGAGACGATAGAGATAAATCATTCTTACAGACTCTTCCGCATGGAAGTGGTTTGCCATCCTCCCCGATCACTGTCAAGCCACAGGTTTTTTGCGTGCTGTGGTCTCTTCTTTTGTGATCTGACAGGGCTTGATTATTCTTGCAGATCTTCCCGCATGCTCGCAGCTGGCCATCCTCTGAGACCACCGTTACGTCACAGATTTTTTGCCCGGTGTGGTATCTGCTTCTATGAGTCGACAGGGATAAAGCATTCTTGCAGACTGTTTCGCATGGACGTGGTTTGCCATCTTCCCCGATCACTATCAAGTCACAGGCTTTTTGCGCGCTGTGGTCTTTTCTTTTGTGATCTGACAGGCTTTCGGCACTCTTGCAGACCATTCTGCAAGGTATCTGCTGGCCATCCTCCCCAATCACAGTCTCGTCACAGATCCGTTGTACGGCGTGGCTTCTTCTTCTGTGATCCGACAGGACTTTAGCATTTTTACAAAGCGTCCCGCAGTAATGCGGTTGGCTATCTTCTCTGGTTACTATCTCGTTACAGATTTTTTGCCCGGTATGATATCTGCTTCTGTGAGCCGAGAGGGCTTTGGTACTCTTGCACATTTTTCCGCATCGACGCGTCCGGTTATCCTCTCCGACAATGATCACGTCACAGCTTAGTTGCCCGGTAGTGCCGGTTTTACAGGTTGCCCCTGTACTCACTGAATCTGAGGAAGTCTTGTCTGAGAAGATCCCGTCTATAGAGTTGCTGTTAGTGACTGTGTTGCCAACAATGCCATGCGACTGTCGTTGTAATGGTTGGTCAGAAACGCATTGAATTTCAATGTCAAAGAGATAATCCAACATATCGAAAGGTGGACTTTGTTGAGGGCCTTCAGTGTCTGAAGGATTCAAATTAGCAGTGCAACCAAGGCAGAGTCCATGCGCCAAATGGTGGCATGAGCTTTCTGAGGAATTCAGTGACCATTCAGTGGGTTCTCTGCTGTCGGTTGATGATCTGAAACTACAAACGCCATTACAGGGAAAAACGAAACAATTTAAACCTAAATTATGTGTGTGTGTTTGGGGGCCTCCGTTACCGCCGGCAGAGCCAGAACGCAGGAGGCTAGTGAAAGAACTTGCAGGGTGAGTTGTTGCACGTGGGGTATTTTGCCCCGATGATTCTGATGACGAGTTTGGTTGTTGGTTATGTCCGGAGTCCAACATCATTGTGAAGGTAACAAATGGATAATCCCACTGTGTCAGCATAGATGTAGTCTTTTGTTCTTCAATCGGTTTAAACAGGGGGGGATTGTGGTTCCAATAGCTTTTTAAAAGCCAGGCGACAGCAACAACTGCAACTACTTCCCTGGGTAGCCATGAATAAGGGGCGGGGCTCAAAGAGCCGTCTTGGGGGATCAGGATCCGTTCGTAACCCACGAGCAGGCGAGAGGCGAAGAGCCATTGCCACGAAATCCACTCAATAAGGGTCGTTCTTTCTCGATAACTATCCGGGTTGTGTTGTTTGTCATCAGGCGGTGAATATGATCCTGCATGGTCGTATGTGTCGGCAACGTCTGACGGGTTATACGGCAAGGTATGCAGGCCAAGCTTCTTAAAAAAGCTCTGGTTTGGAAAAACTGCTCTCTTTTCAGGCTCGACAATAAATCGTCCTGTCAACGGTTTGGCCTGGCAGATGACAGGCAGCGACATTAGCAACAACAGCAGTGCTACAAAGAGTGAGTGTTTAAAAATTCTATCCATCTAAGGCTTACGTTTGCGATGTAATCTTTTGTGATCTGACAGGACTCTGGAATTCTTGAAGACCGTCCCGCATGGCTGCAGCTGACCATCCTCTCCGACCACGGTCATGTTACAGGTTTGTTGCCGGGTATGTTTTCTTCTTTTGTGAGCCGACAGGGCTCTGGCATTTTTACAGACCGTCTCGCATGGCCGCGAATTGCCATCCTCACCGACCAAAGTCACGTCACAGGTTTTTTGCCCGGTGTGGCCTTTACTTTTGTGATCCGATAGGGCTTTAGCATTCTTATAGACCATCCCGCATGGTCGCTTCTGGCCATCTCCTCCGACTAGTGTTACATCGCAGGTTTTTTGCCCCGTGTGGTCTATCCTTTTGTGATCTGTCAGGACTTTGGCATTCTTGCACACCATCCCGCAGGGTCGCTGCTGGCCATCCTCTCCGACCACTGTGACAGCACAGGTTTTTTGTCCTGAGTGGCTTCCTCTTTTGTGATCCGACAGAGCTTGAGCATTCTTGCAGATCTTCCCGCAAACTCGCAGCCGGCCATCCTCTGAGACCACTGTTTCGACGCAGGCTCTCTGTCCGCTGTGATATCTGGCTCTGTGAGCTGATAGAGATAAAGCATTCTTGCAAACTGTCGTGCATGGACGTGATTGGCCGTCGTCCCCGATTACTGTCAAGTGACAGGCTTGTTGCATGCTGTGGTCTTTTCTTTTGTGATTTGAAAGGCTTCTGGCATTTTTAAAGACTTTTTCGCATGGACGTGATTGGCCGTCTTCCCCGATCACTGTCAAGTCACAGGTTTTTTGACCGGTGTGATATTTGCTTCTGTGATCTGAAAGACTTTTAGCATTTTTGCAGACCTCCCCGCATGGTCGCTGCTGGCCATCTCCCCCGATTACTGTCTCGTCACAGATTCTTTGCCCGGTGTGATATCTGCTTTTGTGAACCGACAGGGCTTTGGCACTCTTGGAGATAATCCCGCATAGACGTGGCTGACCATCCCTACCGATCACTGTAAAGTCACAGGTTAGTCGCTGCTCGTTAAGATAAGTTTTGAAGGTGGCCACTGCATTCATTGAGCCATGGGATTCCTCATCTGAAGAGTCATTGTCTGTAGAGTCTTCGTCTG
>NZ_JAHHPS010000410.1:0-2175 GCF_024606275.1 Endozoicomonas sp. SESOKO4
GGGTTAGAGAGTATCATTACGCCCATGCAGGCCGCTGAAGAAGGGCAGGTATCCCAGAGAGTGTTTCGTCAGTGGGTGGCAGATTGCCATCAGCTACAATCCTGTCTTCAGGCACTCACCCCCTCGAAGGCTGAGCGGGTCCGAAGTGTCCATGAGCTGATTTTTGCCCTGCATCAGCGCTTCGTAGAGGCGCTGGCACCGGTTGCTCTGACTTCACGTCAGGGTAGGGTGTCTGAGGAAGAGAACGTCACCTACGTTGATTTCACAACTTCGGATAATTCGGGTGGACAGGAACCGCTGTTGAATCCGTCCGGCAAGGCATCCATCAAAAAATTACGGCTTTCAGGGACTGCGGTCATCATCGATGATGCCCTGATTGTTAACCTGAATCTTGGAGCTCATAAGGGTGTTGTTGAGCTGCTTGAAAACGCAGAGGGAGGGAAAGGACGAACCTTGCGACTGAAATTTTCTGACCAATTCGATAAAATTTCTGGTTGGGAAAAAGCTGGCAAGTTAAAACGTATGTGGTTTCTGGTCAAGCTTCTGAAAGCGATAGAGCTGCGTGAAGATGCTGGTCCCATGAAGCTAAGTTGCAACGGCACAGCGGGAGAGATTATCGTAGAGTGTCCCCGAATGAGTTCACGTCAATCCATGCAGGAAGCCTTCAAAAAACTGATGATCGTGCTGCATTCCATGGACTGGCTGGATATACACTTTGCAGGTCGCATTTCTAATGGAGTTCAGTGGAACTTTAACATGCTTGCACAACGCCTTAATGACGATGTTGCGACAGAAGCCGATAGATTCGACTTTCAACATTGCCTTTTCTCAATGTTTTATGGGGGTGGTTTCCATATTGATCGCGATTGTTGCCGATTGTTAAGCAACCCACTCCAACAGTTTATTCACTATGCACGGCGGTTAGCTGAGTGTGAGTTCCTGGTATCTCAGCAGGAAAAATCAGAGGACAGTCTGCATGAACTGTTAATGAGTGATGAGATCGCTGAGGGCACTCGATCGGAGCTCTTGCATCATTATTTATTGGAAGATACCGTTTACGCTCCCCAATTGATTGAGCAGGTGTATGGCCTGAGCAATCAATACTTTGTTATCAATCCATCCTGGTGTTACAGACTGGAGTTTTATCTTCCACCGGCTCATCCGCTTTCAGATGATAAAGACAAGGTCAGGAATATCTTGCTGAATCACGGACTGAAATATGCCAGTCAACGGATTCTGAATGATAGAGAGCTGGTATTAGCAGCCATTGCAGAATATCCAGATGACCTGATGTATGCGAGTAAAGAACTGAAGAATGATAACGATGTTGTCATTGCCGCAGTCAGTCGAAATGGCTTGGCGCTGGACTATGCAAGCCGGGAACTTAAGGGTAATACAAAGGTGGTCATGGCTGCAGTCAGTCAAAATGGCCTGGCGCTGATTTATGCAAGCCCGGAACTTCAGGATAATAAAGAGGTGGTCATGGCTGCTGTAGCAAATGAACCGGACGCTCTGAGATATGCCAGTAAAAGACTACGAAGCGATAAAAAAAATGATTCTAATGGCCATGGCTGATAGTACTTTTTACTTATCGTTGTTTTTTTCTATTGCGTGTTTCAGGCTAACGGAGGAACTTTATAAAAAGATCCCAGTCTAACGAAGTTAATTGATTGATTTGACAGCCCCTTGGCCATTAAGTCATGGATGAATATTAACTTTGAAGGGATATATTTATGTTACCCGCCGGATCTGAAAAAACATGTCATCAAGTCCCCGCAACGAATCCGAATAAGGATACCCGGGCCAGTAGTTCATCCAATAGGTATTTCAGGGATACTGACACCATCCCTGTCTGCACAACGCCAATTACCAAGCGCCTTTGCAGTGCATCTGTCCCGGGTCTGGCTACTGACAACTCTCCCCCATGCCGTGAACTGCTCGGGGGCAAGGGAATGTTTCTGCAGCTCATGCAGGCAATAGGACTGTCTGTGCCACCGTTCAAATGTGTTTCAGTCCGGGCAATGAATGCGCTTGAACAACACCCTCTGGATACCCATTGTTTAGCCCGCTATCTTCCGGGGATGGCCCTTGAATCGGACGCAGAGTGCAGCCTGATGAAGATCAGGGAATACCTAAGCACCTTGCCACCTTCAGAGCAAAACCAAAGGGATGAAT
>NZ_JAHHPS010000411.1:0-3225 GCF_024606275.1 Endozoicomonas sp. SESOKO4
TAGTTCCCATGATCCATCGGTCTGGCGGTAGATTGTCGCCGTATTATCCTTGCAACCGATGACAACATGGCGGCTATCGGGGCTGAAGGTGGCTGATTGGACGCTTCTATCATGGTCAATGTTGGCTTTTTCCAGCCATGATCCATCGGCCTCCTTGCTCAGGATTTTTGTCTTACCCTTACCGGCGATGACTACATGGCGGCCATCGGAGCTGAAGGTGGCCAATTTGACCGGGCTGTTATGAAGGATAGTGGCTTCACTTTCCCATGATCCATCGTCCTTGAGAACATAGATGTTTGCCGTTTGATCTATACTGGCAGTCACCACACGGCGGCTATCGGGGCTAAAGGTGGCCGAGTAGACACGATCAGTATGGGAGATGCTGCCTGATGGTTCCCAGAACCCATCGTCCGTATGGCGATAGATTTTCGCCGTGCCATCGCTACTGGCAGTCACCACATGGTGACCATCGGGGCTGAAGGTAGCTGAATTGACGCAACGATGATGGGGAATGACGACTATTACTTCCCATGATCCAGCGCCCTTGTGAGCGTAAATTTTTGCGGTGTTATCACTACTGGCAGTGACCAGATGGCGGCCATCGACACTAAGGCTGGCTGAGCTTACGTATTCCTTTTCGTGAATGGTTGCTGTTGTAACTAATTCAAATGTTTTACATTCAGACATCAGCTTAGTCTTGGTGAAAAATAACAGGGCAGGCACATAAGCCCTTTCCGTTTTGAGATCTTTGAGTGAGTTCACTAACGCCTGATCGTTTGTGAACGACTTGAGCCAATCAATGAGTTGATCATGATTTTTTGTATTGATGGATGTCCTTAGTTGATACTGCTGTGGCGAAGGAAACCGGCGATACCAGGCTTTTGCCAGTGCATTATTTTGTTTGATGCCATCGCGAAGGCGGGTGCATACCCGTTCTAAACTGACAATATCCCGAAGTTGCAAACGGCTGCAAATCATGGAACTGGATAAAACAGCAAAATACTGAAAGGAAGGTCTGTCCTTTTCTTCCACGTCGACTATAGCTACCGATCTGCCGACACTGACACAAGGTGATGCAGGCTCCATTTGAGCTTGCCTGGTGGGTGGCGAGTTTGGTTTTGCAATGCTGGCGTTATTATCTATTCCATGCATCCCTGAATTCTCCGTAGTGGGTATTTATCTTCGATCAGCAAGGACAATCAATGTCGATACCGCTAAGTTGGAGTCAGTTTTAGAGTGGAAGTTCATAAAATATTCTAAAAGGCGACTGACAGAGTTCCTGTCTTTCATTGCAATCAAAATGGCGTCACTCAGTGACAGCAGACAATGAATTATTGCTTCGTAGTTCAGTGATTTTCACTGTGCAGTCGTTACTGGCAGTGACTACACGGCTGGCATCGGCGCTGAAGCTGGCTGACAAGACCCAGCCATTATGGGATATACTGGCTTTTTCTACCCATGACCCATCGTCCTGTTGACCAATGATTTTTGCTGTTCCGTCCTTGCTGGCAGTCACTATATGGCGACCATCAGGGCTGAAGGTGGCTGATAAGACTCCGTCTTTATGGACAATGTCGCCTTCCAGTTCCCACGTCCCATTGGCTTTCTGGCCATAGATTTTTACTACGCCATCCTCGCCGGCCGTCACCACATAGCGGCCATCGGGGCTAAAGTTGGCTGAGTTAACATAGTCAATATGGCGAATGGTTTTTTTTGGTTCCCATGATCCATCGGCCTTTTGTTCATAGATTTTCGCCGTGTCATCCTTTCTGGAAGTCACCGCATGGCGGCCACTGGGGCTGAAGGTGGCTGATATGACCCATCTATGACGCTCAATGCTGGCTATTTCTTTACAGGATCTACCGTAATTGAGGTCACAGATTTCTGCCATTTTATCTTCACTGCCGGTCAGTATATTGTGAGCAATGGGGTTGAAGGTGGCTAATTTGATCGGACCATTTTGAGGGATAGTGGCTTTAATTTCCCATGATCCATTGTCCCTGAGACTGTAAATTTTTGCCGTTTTATCCTCACTGGCGGTCACCAAATAGCGACTATCGGCACTGAAGGTGGCTGAGTAGACACAGTCGGTATGGGAAATGCTGCCTACCGGTTTCCAGGACTCATCGGCCTTATAGCCGTAGATGATCACCGTGCCATCCTGACTGGCGGACGCCACATAGCGGCAATTGGGGCTAAAGGTGGCTGAATTGACCGAGCTGGTATGGGAAATGATGGCTATTACTTCCCATGATCCGGCAGCCTTATGAACGTAGATTTTTGTCGTGCCATCGACACTGGCGGTGATCAGATGGCGGCCATCAGCACTGAGGCTGGCTGAGTTTACGTAGTTCTTTTCGTGAATCGTTTCTGTTGTAACTGATGAAAATCTTTCACATTGAGACATCAGCTTAGTCTTGGTGAAAAAAAACAGGGCAGGTACATAAACCCTCTCCAGTTTGAGGTCTGTGAGTGAATTCACTAACGCCCCATCATTCGTAAACGACTCAAACCAATCACGGAGTTGAACATCATTTTTTGAATTGATGGCTGTCCTTAGTTGATACTGGAGTGGTGAAGGAAACCGGCGATACCAGGCTTTTGCCACAGCATTATCTTGATGAATACCATCGCGAAGTCGGGTGCATACCCGTTCTAATCTGACAATATCCCGAAGTTGCAAACGGCTGAAAATCAGGGAACTTGATAAAATAAAAAAATACTGAAATGGAGGTCTATCCTTTTCTTCTTTGTCAGCAACAGCAACAGCAACGGATCTACCCGCACTGAAACAAGATGATGCACTCCCCGTTTTTGTTCGCTTGGGCGGTGGCGTGTTTGATTCTGCAATGCTGGTGTTATTATCTATGCCATGCATCCCTGATTCCTCCAAAGTAGGTATTTATCTTCGATCAGCAAGGACAGTGAATGTTGATGCTGTTTGATTAGATTCAGTTCCAGGACGAAAGTTCGTAACAAGTTGTTTAGGACAACTAACAGAGTGTCTGTCTTTCAGGGCATGCAAAATGTCGTCACTCAGTGACAGCGAGCAATGAATTATGGCTCCGTAGTTCAGTGATTGTCACCGAATAAGACCCGCCGTTGGAGACGGTTATCACATAGCGACTATCGGCGCTGAAGGTGGCTGAGTCGAGGTATGTCTTGTGGATAATGCTGGCTTTTTCTAACCATGCCCCATCGGCCTGCTGACCAATGATTTTCGCT
>NZ_JAHHPS010000040.1:0-4404 GCF_024606275.1 Endozoicomonas sp. SESOKO4
GTACGATAGAGCTAATACGATAAAACAATGACTGAACTTTTCCTGAACCCAGAGCCCTGGATTGCTCTGGCAACTCTTACCGTCCTGGAGATTATTCTGGGCATCGACAACATCATTTTTATTACAATCGTTGTCGACAAACTGCCTGCACATCAACGCAACAATGCCCGCAGACTGGGACTATTACTGGCAATGTTCACAAGGATCCTCCTGCTACTCTCCATTACCTGGATCATGACACTCACTGCCCCGCTATTCCACCTGTTCAACCATGCCCTATCCGGTCGGGACCTGATTCTTCTCGGTGGCGGGCTCTTTCTGCTCACCAAAGCCACTCATGAGATCCATGACGCTCTTGAACCCGGCGAAGATGAAGGACCTCACCTTAAACCAAGAGGGTATGCTATAACTCTTATCCAGATTGCCCTCATCGATATTGTTTTCTCCCTGGATTCAGTCATCACCGCAGTAGGGCTGGCAGAACACCTTTGGGTTATGATTACCGCCATTGTTATTTCGGTAGGCATTATGATGCTTGCAGCGGCGCCTGTTGGAGAATTTGTCAACAACCACCCTTCCTTCAAAGTGCTAGCGCTTTCCTTTCTGGTTCTGGTGGGTGTCTCTTTGATAGGAGAAGCTCTGGACTTTCATATCCCGAAAGGCTACATCTACTTTGCCATGGCGTTTTCACTGGCCGTCGAGATGCTCAATGGCCGTTTGCGATCGGAGCAAAACAAGTAACAGGAAAGTATTCTCCATTTATTGAGCAACACCCTCTGACTACTGGAGCTTTTATGTCCTGCCCGATTCTTTTTGATATGGATGGCGTGATTGCCGACTCCTGGCGACCCTTTTTCAATTACTGGTCAGAGATCCTGATCAAAATGGGCGCAGATAACCTCGCGACTGAAGCGCAAATTCTCGCCCTCTTTGAAGGCAATTTCTTCAAAAAGCTAGGCCAGCAAATCCCCGGTGACTGGATGCAGCCCGCTTTTTTGAATAGCGCGCGGCTCGCCCACTTAAAGTTTATGAAAGAGTGCCCTTCTGTTCCTGACGTCAGTGAAAGTCTTCAGCACCTTGCTCAACACTACCCCCTTTACCTGATCACCTCCAACTTTACCGAAGCGGCAGAACATTTCCTGACAAAACAGAATATCGGGTGTTTCAGGGAAGTTATGGGAATGGAGCAAGGCGTCATCAAGACGGACAAAATCCGGACAGTGATGAAACAGCACCCAGACCAGCCCTGTTATTTCGTCAGCGACACCTCAGGAGACCTTAATGAGGCCCGTGAAGCCGGAGCTATTCCCGTTGCAGTCAGCTGGGGCTGGCACGACCGCTCAACCCTTGAAGCAGCAAAACCCGCTTTCATACTTGACAATCCGTCTGAGCTGCTAGAATTCAGCTTTCACATTTAAACCTCGGACTGGTACCCATGAGACCCAATCCTTTCAGAAATGGTTTCTCTGGCCATTTCTGTCTGAATGATGATAAACACCGAAATTCAATGATCCGGAATCACACAAAGCCACCCGCTCCCGGGCCTGTTGACCAAACCCGAAGATCCTGGCAGTCAGGCACACCAGAAGGCATTATTGACTAAAATGGGTAAGATTGATGAATAGCGTAAAAGCAGAGCTCATTACGCTCAGGTCCCACCTGCTGACAGGTACTAGCCATATGATTCCCTTCGTGGTGGCTGGAGGCGTCCTTCTTTCATTGTCTGTCATGCTGCATGGTAGAGGAGAACCCCCGGAGTCCGGTTTACTCAAAGATGTGTGGGACATGGGGGTTGCTGGCTTTACCCTCTTTATCCCCGTACTCGGAGGCTATATAGCCTGGTCCATTGCCAGCCGTCCCGCTCTGGCACCCGGGATGATTGGAGCCTGGCTGGCAGGTCAGTTCGGTTGTGGCTTTCTGGGAGCAATGATTGTAGGACTCATTGCAGGCTATATTGTTAATGCCCTCAAGAAAATCCCCTTTCCACCGACCATGCGACCTATTGCTATCATCTTTATCTACCCTCTGGCAGGCACGTTTCTGACCTCAGCATTGGTAATTTGGGTAATTGGACAACCCATCGCCAATATGATGAATCACCTGAACGAGTGGCTCTATAGTCTTCAGGGATTATCCAAGGTTTCACTTGGCGCCATTCTTGGCGGCATGACCGCTTTTGACATGGGCGGTCCTATCAATAAAGTCGCCACCCTGTTCGCTCAAACTCAGATACAAGATCACCCCTATCTAATGGGTGGTGTCGGGGTGGCCATTTGCACCCCACCTTTGGGTATGTGGCTGGCCACCCTGCTCTCCCCCGGGAAATACTCTGCTGAAGAGCGAGAGGCTGGCAAGGCTGCTCTGGCTATGGGTATGATAGGCATATCAGAAGGAGCAATCCCCTTTGCTGTTGCTGACCCAATACGAGTCATACCCGCCATAGTTCTGGGAGGAATTACCGGCAATGTAATAGGATTCATGGCCGAAGTCATCAATCATGCTCCCTGGGGTGGCTGGATCGTTCTGCCGGTTGTCGATGGTCGCCCCTGGTATATTCTGGCCACCATCGCCGGTGCACTGGTAACAGCTCTGGCTGTCAACCTTTTGAAACCTGTAAAGCCCGAATCTTAAGAGCTTTCCAGACAATTATCCTTACCCTGCGTTAAAAATATCTGAAGGCCAGATTAATTTATGAAGAACTCGCACTCACTGGTTGAAGTCACACCACAAAGTCACGATCTTTTGCTCGAGATAGTTTACGCTACCACGAGGAACTTCACTGGTAAGCAGGTTTATAAAAAACCTCTGTGCCTGATGCACGAAGAAGCCGCCAACAGATTGCAAAACGCCATTGAAGTTCTTCAACCCATGGGGCTCAAATTAAAAATATGGGATGCCTATCGCCCACTGGAAGCCCAGCAGGAACTCTTTCAATGTGTACCGGACCCTCAATATGTGTCCCACCCGAAAACCGGGTTACGTACCCACTGCAGAGGGATAGCTGTTGATCTCACGCTGGTTGATCAGTTCGGACATACATTGGAAATGGGCACAGAGCTGGATGACTTCCGCCCATTAGCTCACCATGGCAATGACCAGATTACCGAGCTCGCACAGAAAAACAGGTTAATCCTGGCAGGCGCCATGAATGTGGCTGGATTCGACGCTCTTGAAAATGAATGGTGGCATTATCAATTACCTGATGCTGATCTATATCCGATATTAGAGGAAAATGAAGTCTGTTCAGGTATTATCTAGTGCCGCCGAATCTTATGCTTGATTCCGCTCGCACAGAGCTTGTCCAAGTGCAGTGCCACTGACCTTCAACAAGCCCGGGACGAACAGAGTGCGTGTCTATACCAACTCTGCTGTATGGGTAATCAGCTTGCGAATCTCAGGAATACAGGATCCACAGTTTGTTCCTGCCTTCAAAGACTGACCCACCTCGACAGGGTCAGTAAAGCCTTCCTCTTCAATCACACGACAGATGGTTTTCTCGCCCACACCAAAACAGGCACAAACCACTTTGCCAGTATCTTCTCCCTTCGGTGGAATGCCTGCCAGTAATCGCCAGCGCTCTGAAAAAGGAATATCTTCTTTTTCAAAAGCAGCCTGTAGCCATACACGATCACTGTCGGGCAATGACTCTCCAACAATAAGAAGAGCCTGCAGCTGGCCAGATGCAAACCAGGCACTACGGGCACTGCCTGTCTTCAGATCAGTGTAATCAATTCTTTCCTTGCCTGAGCCGACACACTCCAGCATTGTAGAATCAATGGATTGGCCTGCCACCTCATATCGGAACCCCTGCTGGAATTTCACCTCTGTGGCATAATCAAACGGCTCAAAGTCCTGCTTTTTGCGACTTAGTAAAACCGCCTGTTGCTTCAGAGAAACTGCTTCAATGCAGGCAGGAGTGTGCTTGCAACCCGGCTGCTTTGACCAGGGGTCTACCTCTGGCTTCACCAAAACACCACAGTGACCGCTTTTGCTGTTCTGCCGTGTCCAGTGCATGGGCATGAAAACATTACCCCTACCCACTGAAGGTGTGACAGCAACCCTGACCAAAATGGCATCAAAGGCTGTAGTCAATCGACACAATCCCTGGTCAGCCAGCCCGTACTTCTGAGCATCTTCAGGATGAACTTCCAGGAAAGGCTCATCAATGTGCTGACTTAACCTGGGCGACAGTGCTGTACGCGTCATGGTATGCCAATGATCACGAACCCTGCCAGTATTCAGCAACAGCGGATAGTCGGCGTTGGGCTGATGGTAGGAAACCTTGAACTCCGTTGAAACAATATTCGCCCGACCTGTTTCTGTGAAAAAGCTGCCATCAGCAAACAATCTTGTATGTGGCTGAGCAGACGTTTGTCCTGTCACCAGTGGCCACTGGAATGGATC
>NZ_JAHHPS010000412.1:0-1389 GCF_024606275.1 Endozoicomonas sp. SESOKO4
ATCGCAGTGATACATACTAAACCTTGGAGATTAAATTCATGGGCGTACTGGTTGGCAAGAAAGCTCCTGACTTTACTGTTCCTGCCGTCCTGGGCAATGGCGAGATTGTTGAAGAGTTTACCCTGTCCGAGGCGATTCGTGGCAAGTACGGTATTCTGTTCTTTTACCCACTGGACTTCACTTTCGTTTGTCCTTCCGAGCTGATCGCTCTGGATCACCGAATCGATGCGTTCAAAGAGCGCAACGTTGAGGTTATCGGTGTTTCCATCGACTCTCACTTTACTCACAACGCATGGCGCAATACACCTGTCAGTGAAGGCGGCATCGGTCCTGTTAAGTACACTCTGGCAGCTGACATGGCTCACGACATCTGTAAAGCCTACGACGTTGAGTCCGAAGGCGGTGTCGCTTTCCGTGGTGCTTTCCTGATTGATAAGGACGGTGTTGTACGCTCCCAGATCATTAACGATCTGCCTCTGGGTCGTAACATGGATGAGCTGGTTCGTCTGGTTGACGCCCTGCAATTCCACGAAGAGCATGGCGAAGTTTGCCCGGCTGGCTGGAGCAAAGGTGACAAGGGTATGGATGCATCCCCTGCTGGTGTTGCCAAGTACCTGTCTGAGAGTGCTGAAGGCCTGTAATCACAGACTTCGTCATTTGATGATTGAAAAGGCCGCCTTCGGGTGGCTTTTTCTGTTTATGGAGTTCTGTGTTAAAGAGCAGGCTCGGAAGTGACGGGCGTTCCGCTCCTGTTTGATAGATCAGCCTGTTATTTCCAGCGTCTTTTTTCAGAAACTTTTTGAACAAAGCTGGGGTGAAGTACTTGACTCAGCGAGAAATCTCATTAATATTCGCAGCCGTTAGGTGATGACGCAAAGCATCGTCGACAACGATTCCCCGATAGCTCAGCTGGTAGAGCAAATGACTGTTAATCATTGGGTCGCTGGTTCGAGTCCAGCTCGGGGAGCCACTTTAAAGTCTTATGCAAGAGTTTGCTTTCTGAGTTGCGTATTCAGCAGGCATTGTGGGTCGTTAGCTCAGTTGGTAGAGCAGTTGGCTTTTAACCAATTGGTCGTAGGTTCGAATCCTACACGACCCACCACATTGAAAAAAGCCGGTTCATTGAACCGGCTTTTTTTTCTGTCTTCTGAAAATGAACTAATGCAGCTTTAAGTGGGGACGTGTTGTTTTTCCGATAAAGTCTTTCAGAATCAGTGCTCCTGTCCTGAGCCGTCCAAACAGCGCTACCTGATGCATTCGGTATAGACTGATGTAAAACATCTTGGCCATCATCCCTTCCACCATCATATCGCCGCGCGTGATGGCTCCCATTAAATTACCTACGGCGCTGAAACGACTCAGTGAGATCAGAGAGCCGTAATCTTTGTA
>NZ_JAHHPS010000413.1:0-1106 GCF_024606275.1 Endozoicomonas sp. SESOKO4
GTTGTCGTTTTTTTCCCCCGGCGGTGGACTGGATTGTCTGGCAAACCCGATAAAATTAAGTATGTCGCCACAACGATCAAAAATACTGGCAGAGACCAGAGAGAACGTAAACCGACTGATTCACGGGGCTGAAGCAATGCTTGTGGGTTACCGTGCCTTCTTGTTGCTGGCGGGTGACAAGGGTTCATCCGAGGTTCAGCCAATGCTGGATGAGTCACAGCAATTAATCAACCGGTTCGAGACGCTGAAAAAAACCATTCAATCCGGATTAGAGAGTATCGTTCTGCCCATGCAAGCCGCTGAAGAAGGGCAGGTATCCCGAAGAGAGTTTCGTCAGTGGGTGGCAGCCTGTCAGCAACTGCAATCCTCTCTTCAGGCACTCAATCCCGCTGAGGCTGAGCAGGTTCGAAGTGTCCATGAGCTGATTTTTGTCCTGCATCAGCGCTTCATAAAAGCCCTGGCTCCGGTCACTCTGGACTCGGGTCGGGGCAGGTTATCTGAGGAAGAGTTTGTCACCTATGTTGATTGCACAACTTCGGTTAGGTCCGGTGAAAAGGCAATGCTGTTGAGTCCGTCCGGTAAGGCAGTCATCGAAAAATTACGGTGTTCAGAGATTACTGTCGTCAGTATGGATGATGCCTTGATTGTTAACCTGTGGCTTGGACAACACAGAAGCGTTATCGAGCTACTTGAAAACGCAGAGGGGGGGAAAGGAAGAACCTTGCGGCTGAAATTTTCAGACCAATTTGAGAAACCTGATGGCAGCGATAAACCCGGTAAGTTACAGCGTATGTGGTTTCTGGTGCAGTTGCTGAGAGTAATCGAACTGGATAAATATTCTGATGGCATGCAGCTCAGTTGCAACGCCGTGGCGGGAGAAATCATTATCGAATGCCCTCGAATAGCATCAACTCCAGATATGCTGGATACCTTTGAAAAACTGATCACTGCGCTGGGTGGTCTTGAAGACCTGGACACTTTCTTGCTGCACAGAGTCTTTTTTGAAGGGGAACCGTGTAACTTCAACTGGCTTGCAAAACGCCTTGATGGTGATGTTGCGTCAGAAGCCGATAGATTTGACTTTCAACATGGTCTTTTCACAATCG
>NZ_JAHHPS010000414.1:0-6983 GCF_024606275.1 Endozoicomonas sp. SESOKO4
TGGTGATACACACCAAGAGATACTGGCAACAAGACGGGAAATGCGAGAGTACCAGCAGGAAAATCGGTTGCGCTTTGCACAGCACGACAAGCGTTTTGACGAACACGACAAGCGTTTTGATAAAATAGAAGAAACTCTCACCATCATCGTAAACCACCTTCAGAAATAACCACGCCACCTAACAGCTCACTTGACGGGGACAGCTACGTTGCCCGTCAGCTCTGTGGTTAGGCGGCATCACAAAATCAAAAACGATGAAAAACATGTTTATTGCTGTATATGAGTTCAACATAAAACCCGGAAAAGAAGAACAATTCAGACAATCCTGGTTAAAAACTACACAGGCTATTTTTAAAGAGTTAGGTAGCTTGGGTTCAAGGTTGCATTCAACAGATGATCCATTAAAATTTGTTGCGTATGCTCAATGGCCAAACATGGATTTATGGGCAAATAATAATGGCCTTAGAGAGCATGAATCCATACTTGCTATTGAAGATATGCGAGAGTGTATAGAAAACTCAAAAACCGTATATAAGCTACAGGTTACGGATGATTATTTGCAGCAAACTCAGTACGCCTAAGCTGTAGCATTCAGCTCAACTAAAAGCGTCTAACAATACGCTGGTGCTTGCCCCTTCGGGGCGGGACGACCGCACTGCGTGCTCCGGCCCACAGTTTAGCGTTATGCAGCTATTGGTAATGTTTTAAGCTGCCCTCAAAAAATGGTTTCACGCTATACCCTTCTGGAGGAGACACTTGATTCTCGCCTTGAGGGTATATATTAATAATCAAGTCTGTTTCATTGGCAGATTCTGTAAATACCAAATCATCTGTTAAATAGTTCTCAGTATTAGCAGTTAATTGTAATAAAGGAATTTGTATTGCTTGGCTGCCTGCGATTCCTGTTAAAATATTCTGATCAAGATAATTCAAAAAATCACACGAGAAAAATAATATAAGTGGATGAACTCCTGGGATTTGATAACCAGATTGATAAAGCAGATTGTCTTGATTTAGATGAGAAAAAACCACTTGCCAATCCATCATGTCAATAGCTGGCGTTCTTAACAATAAACTAGGTGCGTTATCGAATGACAAAGTAAAACTCTTAGAGTATTCGCGTTCAGCAGTCATACTCATAATTCCTGTCCTGTACAAAGAACGCGAAAAATTCTCTAGAGCTGTAAAGAAGGGATGTGTCCCCAGCCTGCTTCTTACTGTATCTGATAGTAATGACCTGACAATGATTTTATCGGGGACTATATTTCTGGTCCTGGATGCTTGATGATTATATTTGGCTGTGATTTCAAGTACCGGTATTTTGTCAGATTTAATGATTATTCTTTCAAATCCTGCTTCAGATTTTAGTACAATGCAAAGCAGTAAGGTTGATGTGAAAAGCCCAAAATGTTTCATTTTATTTCGTTTTGAAAACACCATAACAAGAAGTAGGTTCTAATATAGTTCATACTTAAATAGCTGCCATATTAGTTATAAAGAAATTTTCGTTCAGGGTAACCGCCGCATAACAAATGCTTCCAGTTCGTTCCGGGGCTTCACCCCTCCACCCGACGACGCCTTCGGCTGCGCGCTACACGCAAGCGTTGAGGCTGTAGAAAAACCCTCAAAAGCCCTGTCCTGGCCGGTGTTGTCTGATAAAATAGCGCTCAAGCCCCTGAGAAGACTTAAAACCCGCACTATGTCTCGCTTTAAACCGTACGACACCAGTCAGAATCTGTTATTACCAGTTAATCTTGCCGAACAACTGGTGCCGGGCTCTTTTGAATACACGCTGAATTACCTGGTAGATCATGAAATCGATACTTCGATCTTTCATGAGCATTACAACAATGATGAAACCGGTCGTTTAACCTACGATCCAGCCATGCTTTTAAAGGTGGTGTTGTTCGCCTATTCCCGAGGGATCACCTCCAGTCGTAAAATCGAAAAAGCCTGTCGGGAGAACATTGTATTTATGGCACTGTCAGCCGACAGTCAGCCTCACTATACGACCATCGCCGAATTTATCAGCCGCTTGAAGGGACCGATTACCCAGCTGTTTATGCAGGTGCTAATGGTGTGTGATCAATTGAGTCTGATCGGCAGGGAGATGTTCGCCATTATGTCACCGACCCCGACAGTGCCAAAATGAAAACCTCCAAAGGCGTGATCCAGGGCTACTGCGGTGTGGCCGGTGTTGATAGTAAGCATAAGGTGATTATGCACGGGGAAGCCTATGGTAGCGGCGCTGAGCAACCGACTCTGATACCCATGGTGCAGGCGATTGACGCTCACTGTGAATGGCTCAAACACCGCAATGTACTGACTACCGCCAAAATTGTAGCCGACAGTGGCTTCCACTCTCGGGAGAGCCTGGAGTCCCTGTTGGCTATGAACGTCGATGGCTATATTGCAGACAACCAGTTTCGTCAGCGTGATCCGAACTTTGATCAGGCTGGGCGTTATAAGATTCAACACAAAAAGGAGCGGGCGGCCCTGGCAAAGAAACACGGTAAGCCTACCGCCTCGGACCGTTTCACCCTGAAAGATTTTGCCTTCGATAAACAGGAAGAAACTTGCATTTGCCCGGCGGGTAAGGCCATGTGGCTTAGCAGCAGGAACGCGATGGTAGGCGGCACATCAGCCTATCAGTTCTGTGGCTATCTTCATTATTGCTAGCTGCACTGTCCAGATTGACCACCTCTACCGTTAAAAAGTCACCCACTCTGCTGTTATCCGGTGACCACACCGCTGCTCAAGGTCCAACATATTTCTTATATTCATCCATTCTGTCCCGTAGTTTTTTAATATATGGGTGTTGCTCCAGCCTGATTGGTTTCTCATTGAACAAAACATGCTCAAGCTGTTGTGCCTCTGTAAGAAAAACCGACCATAAAAATGCTCTCTCATCCAAGACGGTTTTTTGAACCAGCTCTATTTCTTTAGCTTGACTTAACCACTCTTCAAACAATGACAGGTTGTTGTAAAAAAGCTCATACGCATCACTGAAAAAACAATTCATTATGTAGTCCTGGTTCTGATTGCGATCTGTGAACACAAAATAGAAAGGTTCGTAGGAGTCGATGCTATGCAAGCGTCGAAGTCGCTTTGAAATGACGTCATAGAGATCATGTGCTGTCGCCGACATGGGACTCAAAACACAAAGCCGAAGAAATAGCTTAATGGCTGTCATCTGTCGTCCATGTATCCGATAACAGTTGTCTTCTGACCCTGCCAGTCCTTCCTCAATAGCCAGTACCAGAAAGCAGGTAAGTGAATTCAAATCATAAGGCACTTCTACTTGAAAGCGTTCGTTATTTGTTTCTTTTGATGAACATTTGGTGACATTTAGTGGTAAATCTTGACACGCACTGCCTTAAAAGTATCCAATCCAAACTCACAAGGAACAGAATAATTATAGGAAGTCGCACCGATGGATGGTGTACGCAGTTCGGAATCAGCAGTGACCTGTCTGGTGATGCTGGCCCGTTTTCATGGATTGGCCGCTCAGCCGGAGCAGATCAAACACCAGTTTGGTGATTCCGATCGACCTGTTGAGGGGTTAGACCTTTTAAGGGCCGCAAAATTTTTAAAGCTCAAGGCTCGTCGTACAGAAGTTCAGTGTGAAAAACTTCAAGATCTGCCTCTACCCGCCATTGCCCGTCACTCTGATGGCCATTACTTTATCATTGCCCGCTTTCATGATGGCAAAGCACTGATCCAGGACCCTTTGAAAGACCGGCCTGAAACGGTATCACTGGATGTACTGGAAACCCTGTTCACTGGTGAACTCTTTCTATTCACCAAACGGTCATTGCTACCAGGGGGGATAGCAAAATTCGACTTCAGCTGGTTTATTCCGGCCATACTCAAGCATAAAAAACTGATTTATGAAGTGCTGCTGGCATCCTTCTTTATTCAGCTCTTTGCCCTGATTACGCCTCTGTTCTTCCAGGTCATTATCGACAAGGTTCTTGTCAATCAGGCACTAACGACACTGGATGTATTGGCTTTTGGTCTGCTCGTGCTGTCAGTCTTTGATATTGTGCTGAATGGACTCAGGAACTACGTGTTCAGCCATACTACCAATCGGGTAGATGTGGTGCTGGGTTCCCGGCTTTTTAATCACCTGCTCCGCTTGCCCGTTGCTTTTTTTCATGCCCGCAGAGTCGGTGACACGGTAGCCCGTGTCCGTGAGCTGGATACAATTCGGGAGTTTATTACCGGTTCTGCGCTGACGCTGTGTATTGATCTGTTGTTTACTATCATCTTCTTTGTAGTAATGTACTTCTACAGCCCGACACTGACCTGGATTGTTCTCGGCTCTATACCTTTCTATATCATTCTGTCCCTGATAGTAACGCCTGTTCTTCGTGCCCGATTGAATGAAAAGTTCAAGAGAGGCGCAGAAAACCAGTCCTTTCTGGTGGAGTCTGTCACCGGGATGGAAACCATTAAAAGCAGTGCGGTTGAACCTCAGATGCAACGAGTCTGGGAAGATCAGCTTGCAGCTTATGTCTCTGCCTCGTTCCGGGCGATGAACCTGGGTAATATTGCCAGCCAGTTTGCAGGGCTAATCAACAAGGTAGTCACAGTGCTGATTCTCTGGGTTGGCGCCACCCTGGTGATCAATGGTGAGCTATCGGTCGGTATGCTGATTGCCTTCAATATGATTGCTGGCAGAGTCAGTGCACCTATTTTGAAACTGGTTCAACTTTGGCAGGACTTTCAGCAGGCAGGTATTTCCGTTCAGCGGCTGGGCGATGTTCTGAATACACCCACAGAGCCGGGACATGACCCAAATCGTACAACACTTCCAACACTGAAGGGTGTTGTCAAGTTTGAACATGTCACGTTCCGCTATCAACCCGATCGTCCTGCTGTCTTGAATGGCATCTCCATCGCCGTCAAACCGGGTGAAGTCATTGGTATTGTCGGTCGCTCGGGTTCAGGAAAAAGCACACTCACCAAACTGGTACAACGACTTTATGTGCCTGAGTCTGGTCGAGTATTGGTCGATGGCATTGACCTTGCGTTAGTCGAGCCCGCCTGGTTGAGAAGGCAAGTCGGCGTGGTGCTTCAGGAAAACTTTCTGTTTAACCGCTCAGTACGCGACAACATAGCACTGGCTGATTCGGGTGCTTCTATTGAACGGGTCACTGCTGCCGCCCAGCTGGCAGGTGCCCATGACTTTATTCTTGAATTGCCTGAAGGTTATGACACTCAGGTTGGTGAACAGGGCAGCACCCTCTCTGGTGGGCAGAAACAGCGTATTGCCATAGCTCGGGCATTACTGACCAATCCGAAAATTCTGATATTCGATGAGGCCACCAGTGCGCTGGATTATGAGTCCGAACACATCATTCAACAGAATATGAAGCGGATCAGCCAGGGTAGGACGGTTTTTATTATTGCCCATCGTCTTTCAACTGTGCGGGATGCTGACCGCATCATTGTCATGGAAAAAGGTCGTATTGTGGAAGAAGGCGCTCATGATCAGCTGGTTAAGCAAGGCGGACATTACGCCCGGCTGAATGCCCATCAACATGGTTTGCGGGAGGCTATCTGATGGTCAGACCAGTTTGGGAAAAAGCGACCAGGTTCCTGTTGACCAGAACAGAAAAACAGGAAGCATTGCACAATACACGACGCCAATTTCTACCGGCAGCTCTGGAAGTGGAGGAAACACCGGCGAACCCGACCAGCCGAATAATTGTAAAAACCATCATCCTGTTATTCACAATAGCCATTGTGTGGGCTTGCGTGGGCAGGATTGATATTGTTGCCACAGCACAGGGCAAAATCGTACCGGGCGAGCGCGTAAAAACCATTCAGCCGATGGTGATAGGTGAAGTACAGGCCATTCACGTTCGGGAAGGCGATGAGGTGAAAGCTGGCGATCCACTGGTTTCTCTGGTTGGCATTGTGACCGAGGCAGAACTGGTCAGGCTGAAAAAAGAAATAATCGCTCTTGAGCTGCAACTGGCCAGACAACGGGCGTTTGTTAGTTATCTTGATCAACCAGCCCAAGACCAGCCGGACAGTATCCGGGTACCCCAATATAAGGCAGATGACCAGTACTCGAGTGGCTCGCCGTCACAGGAAACACTGGCTTTTGAAGAACAGTTGCTTGCCCAGCAGATAAAAGACTACTTAACGGCTTCAGACACCCTAAAGAGCCAGCTTAAGAGTAAAGTGGCTGAGCAGCGGACTATTGAAGCTATCGTCAGCAAGCTCCAGCGGATTTTACCCATCATTGAAGAGCGAACACTGGCACTGGAGGGGCTCTACAAAAAGAACTTCGGCTCAAGGGTTCAGTATCTCGAACTGGAACAGCAACGCATAGAGCTGGAAGAAGATATCAAGGCACAAAAAGCGACGGTTCAGCAGCTGGTCGCAGAACAGGAAGAGACTCAAAACCAGCTGCACAGCCTCCATGCCCAGAAACGCCGGGAGAGCCTGGATCAACAGGAGCAGGTTCGTCGCCAGCTGACCAGCCTGAAGCAGGAAAGCATCAAGGCCCAGGAACTGCATGACCAGCAGAAGATTGTTTCGCCCATAGACGGCACAGTGCAGCAACTCCAGATACACACTATTGGAGGTGTCGTTCAGCCTGCACAGGCACTGATGCAGATCGTACCTAAAGAAGCAACCATGGAAGTTGAAGCCTGGGTGCTGAACAAAGATATCGGCTTTGTGCAGGAAGGCCAGCGGGCAGAGGTGAAAATCGACACCTTCAACTTCACCAAATACGGTCTGATTGGCGGTGAGCTGATCAATATCTCCGACGACGCTGTACCCGATGAAAAGCAAGGCTTGCGGTACCTGGCCAGTGTTCACATAGAGAAAGACTGGATGCTGGTAGAGAAAAGGAAAGTGAATCTGTCGCCTGGCATGAGTGTAGCTGTGGAAATTAAAACCGGGCAGCGGCGATTGATAGAATACTTTTTGAGTCCGCTTTTGAGGTTTAAGCAGGAGAGCAT
>NZ_JAHHPS010000415.1:0-1429 GCF_024606275.1 Endozoicomonas sp. SESOKO4
AAAACCACACTTGAAGCTCGCAGGGAGACCCTGAAACCTATCGTCTTCCAGGCACAACTGGGATCGTTGTTCGATAAAAGCGAACGTATTGCTAAACTGGCTGGTTTCATCGCCAGACAGGAGACTGGGCAAGAACAGTTGGCTGTCCGTGCCGGAGAACTGTGTAAATCAGACCTGACTTCAGAAATGGTTCTGGAATTCCCTGAATTACAGGGCATCATGGGTCAGTACTACGGCGCAAACGATGGCGAAGCACAGGAGGTATGTCTCGCTTTGAATGAGCAGTACATGCCACGCTTTGCAGGTGATCAACTGCCTTCCAATCTGACAGGTTGTGCCGTAGCGATTGCTGACAAAATCGATACTATTACCGGCATCTTTGGCATCAATCAACCACCTTCAGGTAATAAAGATCCGTTTGCACTGCGAAGAGCCACCCTGGGTGTCCTGCGTATTATTGTTGAGAAGAAACTGGATCTGGATCTTCGTGATCTCATTAATCAGTCTGTCGAAGGTTATCAGGCACAAGGGGTTGTGCTGCCAGCAGCCAATAATGAACAGCTGACAGAAACTGTTCTGGATTTCATGCTGGAGCGATTCCGCTCCTGGTATCAGGATGAGCAGATTCCTGTAGAAGTCTTCCTGTCTGTTAAGGCCCTGAAACCTTCTCGCCCCTTCGATTTTGATCAGCGCGTTAAGGCAGTGCATCGCTTTAGCCAGATGGCAGAAGCCGAAACGCTATCTGCCGCCAACAAGCGTGTTTCCAATATTCTGGCTAAAGCCGGAAATCTGGTCATTCCTGACGCCGTTGACCCCGGACTGATGACAGAAGCCGCGGAGAAGGCTCTGGCCAAAACCCTGGCCGACAGCAAAGAAAAGGTTGCACCGATTCTGGAACAGAGACAATACTCAGTCGCTATGGAAAGTCTGGCACCACTGAAAGACTCTGTAGACCGCTTCTTTGATGAAGTATTAGTCAACGCTGAAGATGAGCAGGTTCGTTTGAACCGCTATGCGCTTTTGAAACAATTACGCAGGCTGTTCTTACACGTTGCCGATATTTCATTACTCTAGGGGGCGTTCTTATCCAACCGAACGAACAGATAAAAACATCAGTAACCTGACCGGAAAGACACCTAAAAGTGATCTAGAGTATGGCATTTAGGTTTGCTATGACTCGCACAGTACTCAAAGATCAACAATGGGATCGGATCAAAGACATGCTGCCGGGTAAAGTCTCTGACCCCGGACCAACAGCTGACAACAGGTTATTCATTGAGTCGATTCTCTGGCTTGCTCGTACCGGAGCGCCTTGGAGGGACATGCCTGAAGAGTTCGGTGACTGGCACAATATATACAACCGATTTAGTCGCTGGAGCTCGAAAGGAATATGGAGTCAAGTCTCTGAAGAACTGAGTCAGGATTGTGA
>NZ_JAHHPS010000416.1:0-5087 GCF_024606275.1 Endozoicomonas sp. SESOKO4
AGAAGATTGAAGAAAATGAACCACTGAAAAGTACTTTTATAGCACTTCTGGCAACCTCCGATCTAACGGTTATGTACGATGATAACCGGGAGGCCGTGAGCACCGCATTTAAAAAGTACAGTGCAGATCTTTCTGGCTGGTTAGCCTTGTATCACTCAATCTCTGCCGCTTCCGCTAATTTTTTAGGAGAGACACAAAAGGCAAATTTTCATCTCAAGCAATTTGGAGACCTGAAAAAAATATCAAGTCATTAAGGAGTTACTCATAATCTAATCAATAAGAGTACCAAGAAGTCCAAGTCTGTAAATTAAAGACTTCTGTCAGATCACTCTCAGTATTTTTCCATATATGACGAACGTCAAAAACCGGATTTTCTGTCATGCCCATTACCTACAGAGCGACTCTTGCCACATCCTGAGCCCACTGCTATTTTTCCTCAAGCTCCATAGGAGTCATAACAATTCATTCAATCAGTGAAAATAAAAACGGCTATTTAACAGATCAACTCTGATTAACAAATTAATAATTATCAAATGGGATCTACGTCAACTCTATGCTTGTTTGTCACAGAAGACTGTTAAAATTTCTCTTTTTAACGCTGCTATTCATGATTGCAATGAAGGTACAAACAGGCCACGCCGCCAGCTACCAGGATGGCCCCCGGAGTGAGGCAGATTACAACGCACCAGAAATCCGCTTTATGGGTATCTACGCCGGGTTTAAAAGCAATAATTTCCACCTGAAGCTGGGTAACCATTACCATGTACTACACGACGTTGGTACACCCGAAAAGTTATCCCTTTTTTTCAAGAATCAATGGTCGAGTCACCTGTGGTGGTTTCTGTTAGCAAAACTACTTCCTCCTTCCATCGTACCCTACCCTTCTTTCAGTCGTGGCCCACCATCATTGTCCCGGGCATTTGGTGATGCCCCCGACTGCACTCCTCATCCGGTGATGATCGATCACGCTTTACTGAAAGGCCGTTTATCAGTGCAAACCAGTTGTATCGAAAACCACCCTGTATGGCAGATCACTGCCTCACCCCCTACATCATCGACAGAGACGCAGGCAGTTGATGGTGATTCTTTGTCTGTCTGGCTATCACTATGGACACTGCTGAACGACACCCATACCAGCACCCTTTTCCTTCGTCCCTGGCGGGAACGTCACCGCAATCACCTGCAGGCTATTATCTGTCAAACACATCCACTCACCCATCATAAAAAGTGTCAGAGTGTTCTTATTGATGTCCCGATGAATCACGAAAAACCCTGGCTGCTGCCCGAACTGGCTAACAAAGAAACCATAAGCAGCGACGGGCACACCGCTCTGGACAGCACCTACATTAAGCGGGTCAATCAGGCTATTCACTGCCTTTCTTCCCACGGTGAGTTGTTTGCCGAACCCGATAAAGGCAAGTCAGCCGACAAAGAAAAAATACACGCCTGCGATAATAATCGCTGGCTTTACCCATTGTCAGACCAAAAGTCGGATCAAAGATGGCTTTATCAACCGGGTATTCCTGAGACTCCGATAAAACCCGGTCCGGCACTCATCACCGGGAAATACTTTAACCTCTGGGCATTGGAAAAGGCGTCTCCCGGCAGTGACACCTATCCGGTCTGGTCGAGGTCTTCTCTATTCATCGCCCGCAACGACCGACATCGAAAGTACCATTTCTGGGGAGCAGGAGACCCGGTGCTGTTAATGCAGTTCGCTGATGCCCCTTATAATATCAGGGATCATTATGCCGGTTGGGATGGCCCTGACATTGGCACCCTTGTAGAAAGCGAGCATCTCAACCTGGCCACCCTGTTTATGGACGCGGTGACCAATACACCCTTTAATCTCTATCAATGGCGGGGGATTCTCTCAGGGTTCAGCTCACCGTCCCTGCCAAAAAGCCTCAGTGACCGGGTAAGGCAGCAAATTCTGAACGACCCCGGCTCACTTTACCAGTTTGTTCAACAGCGGCCAGAGTTACTGAACAACGTGCTGACCTATTTGAACCGGGAGCTTCCGGGGCACCCTGTCCACTCATACTTTTCTGGTCGTGTACCCCCCTATTCTACCCATCAAACAAACGGAAACCCACTGGCTTTGCTGCCAGAAGCGGGAAATGCGTTCCAGCCAGATACATCACTCCCATCAACAACATTTACAAGGGGCATGATTGCTTTTTCTGGCGGTCAGGACAATAGCGGGACGTCCCAGTCCCATCCGGCTTCCCCCTCTGAAAAAAAAGCCGAACAAAACGGCAAGAAAAGTGAACGAAGCAGTCACTCTGACGGTAGGAAAAATATTGACGGTAATGAGCCGCCACCACCGACCAGGAATGGGAACCATCCGGTCACGCCCGCAGACGCAGTCGCCTCAGCATCCTTGCTTGATCACCTAATTACTCTCAATAGGATCTATGGGCTTCGGCCTGAAAGAGTGGGCTATTTATCGGATTTCCTGTCAGAACAGTTGGGTATTCCATCTTTGGAAAAGTTTGAAACCTTGTTCCGTCAATGCCAACCAACCGATGGTGGAAGTGAAACATTATATGACCAAATGCTCCGGGGTTTTGATCCGAAAAACCAGCAACACATGATGCTGGCATCGAAAGCTCTGCAAAACTCTTTACAGGTCATCGTTCCTGAACAGGTCATCGTTCCTGATGGTCAGAAATATCACTGCTATAACCATGATAAAAACCACAATCATTCGCCTCACCAGTCTTTGGGTAAGCTTGAAGATCTCCATATCTTCCTGTTTCACGAGAATCATGTGGTAAAACTGTCTCATCGCAGTGACAACAACGCCTGGTTCACTCACTTCCTGACCGGCTCCCGCTTAAATAACCAAGGCAAAGAATGGCCGGGAACCGGTCAGTCTGAAAATGCTTTATGGGAACTGTTTCCACAATGGCAAAAAGATATTTTATTATGCTGGGAAGGCCTTTGCTGCCAATCCATAACTTCTGCCAGCGAGGTGCTAAAACAGGTGTTGACTGCACCCGATGAATTCATGCGGGAAAAAGACGGACATAACCTGTTCAGGTTTTACAATCAATTAGGCTTGGTTTGCTACCCGTTCGACGATACAGAGAACCCCGATGGAACCCTCTACATTAGCAAAAACGTTCTTGGATCAGTGGTTTTTTTCTGGCAAGACTCTGCCAGTAAATATATTTCCTTCATAGCTCCGGACCTCTCCACATCAACGATAAATGATAAATTACAGTCTTTCGATGATCATTTAAAAAATTATTCCGAGGGCGCATTTTTAGTTAAAAAACAGGATATCCGCTATGTCGTTCCTGCACTCGTTGTGCTCGCACCTGTTTTTAGAAAAACTTATGCAGAAGCCCGCAGAATTATATCCGATACCGAAGATGCTCTTATTTATGGTGGTTCAGCCAGATGGCAACATCTTGCATCATCGGTTAAACCCACCGAACTTGGCAAGGTACCTGTTACTAATGATATTGATTTGGCAGTTGAGGATATTACAAGACTGGAAACGATTTCGGCCTCCTTAGAGGACAAGCTAAGACGCACTCTGCCCGGCACCTTCGTAAGACGCAACAACATTTACACTATGGTTTTGGCCAGCCCAAAAGAATCGCAAGGCAAAGTGTTACTGCACACCTTAAAGATCAATTGCTTTCCCGGCAAAAACCGAGAAAACACTATTGGGTACGATCATTGTCAGGCAAAAAAATGGCGCATTTTATCTATCGACATTTCCGCCGGTCCTGAAGGTTATTTCGATTTTATGCGTGTAGAACCTTTTGCTACGGGTTCCAAATTGCTCATACCGAGCCTGCCCGCTATGGTTGAAAAACTGCTTCGGGACACGCAACTTGAACAAACCTACCCGGGTATTGATTCAAAGCGACGGGTGCAAAATGCTGAAAATGCATTAAAAATCATGCTAGCGAGTGACACTGAGCAACAGGTTCAGGCAATTATTCAACGATCACTGTTCGGCGATTTGTCAGAATCATTCAGGTTACCCGAATTTCTGCATCCCTATATCAAGCCAAAACCTGACAATAAACAGGAAAGCAATATTAAGGCAGAAAATAATGCCAGTGAGCAACCTACGATGGTTGCAGCGCAAACCAAAATAACAGCACCCGGTGCCGTCGAACCTTCAGCTGAAAGTGCATCGGGGCAAAACACCATTGATGAACATGCAGCCGTCGCCACCATCACCCATGTTGAAGATCTGGGGCTGAAAACAGAGGATTTGGCTCCAGGTTCCTGTAAGGAGAAAAAGAAAAAGAAAAAGAAAAACAAACAGAAAAAAACGATCCAACCAGAAATAAGCAACCATGCAACTGCACCGGAAAAGAACGATATCGAAGTAGCAGTAAACCCTGATGATCAACAATCTACGGTAGCCCATAATAATAAGAAAACAGCACCTGATCCTGTTGAACGCTCAAAAGAAAGAAAGCAAGAAGCCGCTGCCCAAAAGTCTGTCTCAAATATGATCGATTTTGAAACGGCTTTGTCTCAGTCCATAGAAATATCAAACTGGCTTACGGAGGTTAATCATAACTTTTCGGGTGAGCTGAACAGGGCAATTAAGACACAACATTGCGAAAGCTCTGAAGAAAACCCTACGCCCAATACAAAACTCGGTACATTGCAAAATCAACTGGAGGACGGAAAAACAAAAACCCTGCAAATATTGGCCTGTTCCGGAGTTTCTGTAGATACATCCGGTGACCAGCCGGTCATCAGCATCAATCTGGCTAATACCCTCGGCAGTCAGCAGCGCACAGGACTGGAACAGGCCGCTTATGAGAACCACTTCCCCTATGCACAACTGGTTCAGGCGTTGTTCATCCTGAACCAAAAACTCCCGTCTGGAAAATCAGAAGCGCTCAAGATCTATGAAAAAGCATTCGAGCTGCTGCTACCAGCCGCCATTGCCGGTATACCGCTGGCCTACCAATTATTAATCGGGATGCAATTACACAACCATCACCCGGCCGGCTGGCCCCAAATGGAACCTGTGAACCGGTTGTTACGCAGCATGGCCTCCAGAGAGACAAGCTTCAGTCAGATAAAGATTGAGGGCGCATTGA
>NZ_JAHHPS010000417.1:0-1344 GCF_024606275.1 Endozoicomonas sp. SESOKO4
TTTCTTAATAAGAGGTATCCAGATAAATTTAGATTCAGTATCGATGAAAAAAATATGCTTAAGGTATCCCTGGATTTCGTAGCTCCCTATGGTTGGTGGAAAGATGCATTTTTTAGAATAGATTATCTTTTTGACAATATTGGCAACGAAGGACCAGACACTTATGTTATATCTGGACCAAGAGTATCCAATGTTCCCGGTATACGTCTTTGCATTGAGGAGACCCATAAAAATTCTCAAAGACTCAGTGACGGCCCTCCCATAATGAATGGCGTCTTAAACAAACGTTGGTGGTTTGATTGCCCAGGACGTGTACGCTATGGATCGGAAAATTTTTCTGTGGAAGAGCAGATATTAAATACTATCAATTTTCTGACTGCTGACTCCAATATAAGATCAGAAGGTATTCTTTCACGTAATGAATATGGAGAAAGCCCTCAGGATCTGATTACAAAAGAAATAATAAAAGTCAATACTCGAGCAATAGAAAATGACAATTCTGTTTATGTAGAAACCGATCATAATAAGATAAAAACAAGTGTGAATAAAAGAGTAAAAGCTGGAGAAGATCCAACTTTCGATTATTTGGTTATGGATGTTGAGTACGATAATATAGAAAAGATAAAATCAATAAGGACTGATATTTTTATTCCAGCCGAAATGCATGGTGAAGCTGAAATTGTAGAATTTGATTCTACTTCGATTAAAAATCTTGATGATCTGATCTATGAGGCCAGGAATAAGTCGGGATTTAAAATAGCAAAAAAATGTACAACCCGTTGTTTATTATAACAATGAAAAACTGGATGAGAATAATTTCAAAAAGGTTTTATATGACATAGAAAAGACAAATACAAAAAATAAGAAAGAAGAGAAAGGCAAGATAATAAATAAAAAACATAACATCCTGTCGATGATAGTTAAAGTTCCTGATTATGAAAGGCTAGCGTTTGAGCATGCTATAGCTCATTCAGTTAGCTATTATGTTCCAGAAAATCCGCGTCACTGGGCGTATAACGAGATGCATAACGTAACCGGGGTACGCAAGCCCATAAAATGGGAGATACATTTAGCTAAAAAAAAGAAAATAGCAAAAGCTAATAATATGCTCTATCAATACAAACTTCTTTTACCTTTAGAAATGCAAAAGACAACAGAGCGCTATAGGGATGGAGCTCAGCATGGAAGTTTCGCCAATGTCTGGATACCTACTGTTAGAGATGGTATGTCAGACGTTGAAAAAAAATTCGCCTTAATGTCAATGTATGACTTATCAAGAAGAAAATTCAAAATTCCAAACAACCTTAAAAAAGCGCACGTTTTAAATCTTGGTAACAATATTAT
>NZ_JAHHPS010000418.1:0-1533 GCF_024606275.1 Endozoicomonas sp. SESOKO4
CATCATCACTGGCGACAAAACGAAAGTCGAAGGAATGAGAGACCCCGGAGAGCGGGGAATCTGTTGAGGATACGGCTCTCTCTGTGTCAGGCGACACAATCGGAGGTGATGACAGAGTGAGTTTCGAGGTTAACTCAGCGCAGATTTTCACCTTCTTTTCTGACGATAACTCCAGCTTTGCTGCATCGGCTGGCACGCCGCTGCCAGGAACGGGTTTCTTTACTTCCCCATCAATCCGACCATCCATCGTCAACCTCTCTCCTGTGATCTGAAGGACTGCATTTAAATTGTTTGCTTATATGACCTTCAGACAGGATGAAAGTTCCAGTGGCGTATCACTTATCCAATGAGTCAGACAATGAATTCAAATTCACGCTGCTCAAAAACTCTTCGGCAATGGTTGTCAGCTCAGCGGATTTAAGCACCAGAGCGTCACTGGCCTTAAGTGCCTGCTTTAAGTAGGTTTTCCTGAGAGAGCCCTCAAAACACCAGGATCTATTGATTTCAGACATCATGGCAGAGAGCTCTTCTGGTGAAGATGGGTCGTGAGCGCCATAGTTGTTCGAATGATGGTTAAACCCGGTGGTTGCATTGGCCCAACAAAGCGTTAAACGACCACCCTTCGAGTGTGTCAACCCATACAGGTAATGACTGAAGGCCTGAAGAATCGCTTGTTTGCATTTGGTTTTCAAATTGCTAAAAAGGTCTCTGTCCTCGGGTGAAAGCTCACAGGCCCTCAGAATAGGTCGGTACTTTTCGTCGATAGCACGCTTTTGTTCTTCATATTCTTTTTCTTCAGCTCGAAACAGCCGATCCAGAGAAGCATCCTGGTTGTGACGTCGGTAGTAACTTCTTTTTTGACGATTGTTTTTTTTTCAGATCACTGATGTGTCTGGTCAATGCATTCAGCTCCCTGTTGCGTTGATTTTCCGTCGCACGAGACTCTCTGTATCTTGCCAATAACTGCTTTAGATTCGGGCTCTTCTCGACTTTTAGTTGATACAGGGCCTCGACTTTTTTATTAATTAATGTGTTTTCCCAGAAAGGTTTACCCAAGATAATCACCGGACGGTGGTTCGCCTTGGCCGAGTTTAACTTTGCAAACGCAGGATGGCGCACCAGCATTCGTTCTATATTCGGGACGCCCTCAGGTTGGTCCGTCCAGACGTCCTTTAAAGATGGATTGGCAATGTTCTCTTCAAAGAAGGGCGAAAACCCTTCATGACAATGAGTGACGAAAAAGGCACCGACTTCTTTCTCCTGAATGACTTTATAAGCCAACCGCCATTCCTGGCTATTTTTTTCCCCGGACAGCAATGCCTGATACCACTTTTTCAGAGAATGAGCGGCTTCAACCTCCAGTTCATCGACATCTTTCAGACGCATCAATAGCTCATGGTGCTGAAGGGCATCTGCAATATAACTCTCATACATCGGCTGTGGATCCAGCCAGCCCGAAGTCAGAGCTTCATGGGCAAAGCGAATAACCGAAGGCTCGGCTAAGTTGCTGTATTTCAGAATGTACAACATTGA